>JAAYQQ010000107.1 GCA_012519255.1 Methanobacteriota archaeon
AGTCGCGATCGGCATATACGACTGCCTCATTGTCCGGCACCCTCTCTACTGCTTCGGCCAGTAACTGGCCAAGCGTCACTTCTCTAGCGATCTCCTGCCGCACCATCTCACCTCACGCTGGAATGTAGATGACCGCGTAGATCGCTGCAGGGGCGCCACCGATCGCTCCTACATGGTGCGGTACCACCGAGTTATAGTACATACTGTCGCCGGCCCTAAGTTGGAAAGTGTTCTGGCCATAGGTAAGTCTGACCTCTCCCGATACCACAATGATGAACTCCTCTCCCTCATGGGAAGACAGTTCCTTGGTCTCAGACGGCTCGATCTTGATGTAGAATGGCTCCATGTGTCGATCGGTCTTTCCCTTTCCCAGAGGCAGATAGTGATAATTGTCGGGGCCACTGCCACGATGGGGGAGTGTTTCCTCCTTCCGGTCTTCTCTTCTAACAATAAGGGGATCCTCCTGGAACTGATCGTCCATGAAGGTGCCCAGTCGCTGGCCCAGCGCCCGGGATAATCTGACCAGTACGCCAATGGCCGGGTAGGTCTCTCCTTCCTCAATGTTATGCACCAGGGCGGCGTCCAGGCCGGCGTTTTTGGCCAGTTCATCAACGGTGAGCCCCAGTTTCTTGCGGTATGTTCTTACGCGCATTCCTAATTTATCTGAGGTGGACATAATATCCTCCATAAAATTTGACCGTCCGGAATGAGCCAGAGACTGGCTGGCATCCGGAATAACCATCCTTTTCAGGGTAAGATGTTTTCTGCCATGACATCATGGTCTGGCCGCCCCCTCCTTCTCCGTTACGTCTTCTTTAAAGGAGAGCGCCAGGGAATGGGCTGCCTCCTTGGCCGCCTCAAACACTTTAATATTTTTTCCTATCAGCTTGGGTTTTGCCGCAAAGCTGTCTGTCAGCGCGGCCACCACATCCTCTTCAGGCAGCCCCAGCAGTTCGAGGGCGGACAGGGCGCCCAGGAAGGCGGTGTTAGCCGCCTTGGATACTCCATTATCGCTGGCTATCTTACCTGCCGGGAAGGGCACCATATGTACGCCTGGCGGAGGAACGAATTCGAGTGGGATGGAAGAGTCGTATAGCACTGACCCGCCACGTCTTACCGTGGGGGTAAACCTTTCCAGAGATGGTCGGTTCATGGCCACGAGCACGTCGGGAGCATCGACGGCGGGACTGCCTATTTCCGTCCCGCTGATCACAACTGAACAAGAGGCGGCCCCGCCTCGCTGCTCTGGCCCATAGCTTGGGAACCACGAGACGTATCGACCAGACCGTCCGCCTGCCTCAGCCACTACCATGCCCAGGCTGATTACGCCTTGGCCCCCGAAGCCGGAAAACTTCATTCTTCGCTCCCTGAATGTGTGGTCGGGGATAGGTTCCGCCCCAGCTCCCTTGCCAAGAAGGTCGGCGAGGTTGGTGGTGGCCCGGCGCGGGGTTCTTTTCATCGCATCATTGGTGCGATCGTGGAAACAACCCAGTGGGAACGTCTTTTCCATCTCATTGGTCACGAACTCAGCTGATTTTAACGGATCCATGCGCCAGTTAGTGGGGCAGGGGGAAAGCACCTCTATGAAAGCGAAGCCCTTGCCGTCCCTCTGGATCTCGATGGCCTTGCGCACCGCCTTCTTGGCCTGCATTATTCGTTTCGTATCGGCGACCGACACTCGTTCAATGTATGTAGGCGCCTCGAGCTGGGCGAGCACCTCACACACGTGGAGGGGATAACCATCTCTAGTGACATCTCGCCCATATGGCGTTGTGGTCGTCCGCTGGCCAGCCATGGTGGTGGGAGCCATCTGACCCCCCGTCATGGCATAGAGTGAATTATTAATGAAGAAGCAGGCAAAGCCCTCGCCGCGATTTGCGGCCTGAAATGCGTTGTTGAAACCAATGGCGCCAAGGTCACCGTCGCCCTGGTAGGCAATGATAACTTTGTCGGAGAGGGACCGAGACAGGCCGGTGGCGACGGCAGATGCCCGTCCGTGCGGAGCGGCGACGTTACCGCAGTCGAAGTAATAATAGCAGAACGCGGCGCACCCCACGGGGGAGACAAACACGGTGCGGTCCTGAAGCCCCATGTCTGCGATGGCCTCGGCGATGAGCTTCTGTATGATACCATGTCCGCAGCCGGGACAGTAAGTGGTGGTCCGGCTGCCATCCTTTCGCTCAAAGTGCTCATAGAAACCAGTGGTCTGCTTGTTCATGCTTTCGCCTCCATCATCTTCTTGGCCGCAGCCAGCACCTCGTCCACCCGAATCAGGTTCCCCCCCATACGGTTGACCAGGCCGACTGGGGAATCACTTCCTCGATCCAGATGAAGAAGAACATCATCTCGGTATTGTCCGTTAGACATCTCTACGACCAGCACCCTGCGCCCCCTGGCCACGGCGTTGAACTGCTCCCTTGGGAATGGGAAAAGCGTGATCGGGCGGAACAGTCCTGCCTTGATGCCATCCTGCCGAAGAGCGTCCACGACTGAACGAGCGATACGGGCGCTGGAGCCGTATCCAGTAAGGATTATCTCGGCATCCTCTGTCAGATAGCTCTCTGCGGCGACATCCTTCCCCATCTTCTCATACTTGCGCTGGAGCATCTGGTTATGCAGCTCGTGGCGATCAGGATCAAGATAGATAGAGGTGATGAGGTTGGATCTGGTAGCCGCGTCACCATGTACTGCCCAGCTGGTTGTGGGGGGTCGCTCTGCTATCTGCTCGGGAATGCGCAGCGATTCCATCATCTGGCCGAGAACGGCATCGGCAAGCACTATGACGGGGTTCCGGTAGCGGAAGGCAAGATCGAAGGCCTTTGTGGTAAGATCACACATCTCCTGAACCGATGCTGGGGCAAGTACGATGGAGCGATAGTTGCCATGTCCGCCTCCCTTGACTGCCTGATTGTAATCGCCCTGTTCTGGACCTATATTGCCCAGGCCTGGGCCGGTACGCATGACATTGACGATGACGGCAGGGAGCTGGGCCCCGGAGAGGTAGGACAGCCCCTCCTGCATTAGACTGATACCTGGGCCGGAGGAAGCGGTCATCGCTAGCCTGCCCGCGGAAGCCGCGCCATATATCATATTAATGGCGCCAGTCTCGCACTCTGCCTGCAGAAACTCCTTTCCCAGTACGGGGAAATATTCCGCAGCGGCGTGGGCGATCTCGCTGGCAGGCGTAATGGGATATCCAAAGTAGGCATCGCAGCCCGCATATAGGGCGCCAATAATTACAGCCTCATTACCCTTGACGAATTTCCTCATGCTTTTCCCTTCCTATTGTCATGGATGGCGATTGCGTATGGCTCGGGGCAGTTGTAGAAGCAGATGGCGCAGCCGGTACACCCCTCTCCAATATACTCGGCGGGAGTGAACCCCTTTCGGTTGACCTTTGGCGCAAGACGAAGGAGCTTGCGGGGACAGGCAACGATACAGCGCCTGCAGCCCTTGCATTCGTCGGCATCTATCTCGGGATAGGCAGAACCCTCAATTTTGGTCTCGGACATGGTCCTTTCGCGGAACTGGGAGAGAATACTTAAATCTAGGCCGTGAAACCGCAGAAAATCCAAAGCATCTCGGCCTCTGCCGAGGAGGTAAGTTCATGTTTTGGTGTTCCAATATCATGGGGGAGGGAGGTCATGAACAAAGTATCAGTGGGACCAAATGTTCCTAGGATGGTAATGCCAGTTGTGGTTATGGGGGCGAACGTCAAGGGGCGACCAAATTACTGCACGGTAGCATGGGCCACCATGATCGACGATGAGCCGCCCGTAATTGGGCTTGTTCTTGGCAAAGGGCGCAAGACCATGGAAGGAGTGCTTGAGAACGAAACCTTCAGCGTGAATGTGCCAGATTGCCAGCTTGCCCCGGAGGTGGACCACTGTGGTCTGGTCTCGGGACGGAAGGAGGACAAGTCCGAGGTCTTCAGTCCATTTTATGGCTCCCTGGGCACGGCACCCATGGCCAGGGAGTGTCCTGTGAATATAGAGTGCCGCTTGAAGGAGGTGGTGGAGCTCGAGGCCACCGACCTGGTGATGGGGGACATTATGGAGGTATACGTGAACGGAGATTGCATGGAAGGGAATCGCCCAGACATACTCAGACTAGATCCCCTGCTCTATGCCATGCCAGGTGGCCCCTATTTTGCATTGGGGGACAAGGTGGCAGACGCATTCAAGGTAGGGAAGGGTTATAAAAAGAAGTGAGGGGGGCGCGAAGCTGCGCCACCTCACGGCCCACGTCCCTTTGGCCGCGAACCTCCTCAAACCGATGACGCCGAGAAGCCTCACTCCAAAGAGCACTGTCAGAAAGACAATGGCCTATTTGGTCAGGGGAATATATGAGATATTCCGCTGCGGCCCTAGTCAGGACGCAGGCGAACCCCGCCAGCATGACAACGCTCCCGATCCAGGAGTCAGTCCCTTCTTAACCTTGACTTCGTCCGGGTCAAACCAGCCAACGAGCTCGGCGACGCCATATCGCCATATGATGAAATCGAGCAGAGCGAGAAGAGTCCCACAGGTCCATGAGATCAGGGTCAAGGTAATTATGATTCCAGATGTGAAATTGGATTGGATAATGCCGCTCTCAGAGCCCCTGTCCCCTGGATTCTAACAAATGGCACCCGTTGACCCCCCTCTTGGCTACTCGGGCCCTAGGCAGGACACTCATGCGCCATGGACACAATGTAGGGCATCCCTCCAGGGACTGCCCGGCCCGGAATATTTTTCATGGGGGGCTCTCTGCCTTCTGGAGGCCTGCAACATGGTCTCATTGGAATGCATGAGCGCGGATGAGTTGGGGCCAAGTTTTATGAACGGGGGGCCTTTGTGACATGCCATGTCTTGGGCTTTGCTCATCGTCGCTGGGTTACTTGAGGTGGGTTGGGCCATTGGCCTCAAGTTGTCGGATGGCTTCTCCAAACCGCTTCCCACAGTGTTTACGATAATCGCCTTTATTCTTAGTTTCTATTTTCTCTTTGAAGCCATCAAGACGCTACCTATTGGGACTGCATATGCCGTATGGACAGGGATAGGAGCTGCGGGAACGGTGATCTTGGGCATTCTTTTATTGGGGGAGCCCAAGGAGCTGAGTCGTATTCTTTGTTTGGTCCTCATAATAGCAGGTATAGTTGGTCTTAAGCTCTCCTCAGCCTGAGTGCCCCATCGATGTGCTACCTGACAAGGTTCATTAAGGTCGTTTAGCCAATTATCGCTAGCACAGCTGGCGGCCGAAGGGCGAGAGAAGGAGCGCATTGGACATGATGATCCCGCGAATGATCATTGAGAAACTCGACTCGATCCATTGGCTCACGAGCATGACCACTCTCCTCGCAATGGGACGGGAAGGGGCATGCCCAACTGGGCTTATCGCTAGCTTGCCTTTTCCTCTTTCATCTGCGCGCACACTTGACATCCTAAAGGGCAGCAAGGATGGGAATCGAGTTGACAGGGGCAATCTAGGGCTGCTAGGGGGGAGTAAATGCTTCTGAAGAAGATCAAATCTGAAGGGCTGGCCCATCTATCATATATTATTGGTTCTGAAGGGCAGGCTGCTGTAGTGGACCCCAGGCGAGATTGTCAAATCTACCTAGATCTCGCCCAGGAGAACAATATGGATATATTCTTCATTTTAGAGACGCACCGTAATGAGGACTATGTCTCCGGCTCCAGGGAACTTCAGGCGATGACTGGCGCCAAGGTGCTACACGGTGATCTTGATTTTAATTATGGCGAGAGGGTCTGGGATGGTCAGGAAATCAGACTGGGGATGCTGACACTAAGGGCTATAGAGACACCAGGTCACACACCCGAGAGCATGTGTTACTCAGTGGTGGACAATGAGGCTGGCCCAGAGGTGGTTGCGGTCTTTACCGGAGATACCCTTCTGGTTGGGGAGGCTGGCAGGACTGACCTTTTTGGCCCCGATCGCAGAGAAATACTTTCCTCATTGCAGTACGATTCCCTATTCGATCGACTTCTTCCTCTAGGTGATGGAGTCATTATCCTTCCGGCACATGGGGCCGGTTCCTCTTGCGGGAACAATATTGGCAGCAGAGAGTATAGCACCATTGGTCTAGAGCGTATGCAGAACCATGCGTTAATGGTAGGTGGCAAGGAAGAGTTCATTGATCTAAAGCTCGGAGAGGTCCTCGAAAAGCCACCATATTTTGAGCAAATGGAGCGACTCAACCTGGAGGGGGCACCATTGATCGGGAGCCTTCCACGTGCCTTTCCTGTGCCGTCAAAGGAAGCATGGGCGATGATTGAAACGATGGTATTACTGGATCTCCGATCTCCTTCTGCCTATGCAAGCTCTCACATTCCTGGCGCTATAAGTCTACCCATGGATATACTTCCCAATTACGGGGGATGGGTCATTCCTTACGGCCCTCCTATCATACTAATACTAGATAGATCAAGTCAACTTGATACTGCCATTCGTACTTTGGTCCGAATTGGTTATGATAATATTGCGGGTTATATCTCTGGAGGTATGGAAAGCTGGCATAAAGCCGCTCTTCCCACGTCAAGTTTCGAGGCTCTTTCTATCCGTGAACTGCTAGAAAGGCCCGATCATGGACACTTATTTTATCTAGATATACGCGCTGAAAAAGAATGGAGGGTGGGACATGCCAATGGGGCTCGCCATATATTCGTCGGCCATTTGGAGGACCGTATTGATGAGACGCCTGTAGATCGTGAGACGGTAATTCTTTGTAGTTCCGGCACGCGGGGGAGCTTGGCAGCGAGCCTACTGGAAAAGCATGGGCGGGCTCCCATCAATTTACTGGGGGGCATGGCAGGTTGGAAAGAGGCGGGACTGCCAATAGATAGATTCTCAAGATAGGTTTTATATAGAATTATATTATAGAATGTGCAAATTCCATGCTACATTGTAACATTGTTGCATGTATGCGATGTTTTGTAGTGATTATGGTGCATATTTACGATTTATAGAATTAGATTGCAACATTGTTTCGTCTTTTGAGTCATAACAGTTATATATTTACAACCCTGTCAGTTTTTGGGGATTATATGGGCTACGAAGAGCTATTTCCACCATATGATATGGAATGGCACGGAAAAAGTGCTAAGCGCTTTGCCAACTCCTTCGTCGACAATAAGTTCGACAGGGTAGACGTGGATCCGGTTATGTTGTCCAACGCCGCGGTCCAATGTGGCTACACCATACGGGACTTCCATGAGAAGCCTGAATTGGGTATCCACTGCCTGGCGTACATCTATCAGTTGTACGACCTGCTGCCGGTGACTCACTGGTTCTATTCCACCCCCTGGCTAAGGGAGCTAGGGATGGAGCTGACCCAGAAGGACACACTTCCACCAATTGCTGAGACTCCTATCATCAGCGAGCCAGCAGAGGTAGAAGGCATCGAGGTCCCAGATGTGGATGAGGTCAAGAAGGGCCCCACCTATCAGCAATATGTGAGACTCTATGACTATGTCCAGAAGCACATCCCACAGACCTTCGTTCCTATCTCGTATGGGTTCGACCTGGTCGGGGAGGCATCTCACATCTGTGGTGTCGAGAACTTCATCATGTGGACATTCACCGAGCCGGACCTAGCTCAGATGCTGGTCAGGAAGTTCACCGATATCTCTGCTAACGGAGCTATCTGTACCGCTCAGGACTATGGCAGTGCCATGGTGGTTCTGGGTTCTGTGCTGGCCAACAACGATATCTTCTCTGATGAGGCTGTCCGTGATTACTCTGTTAACAACATGCGGTACTATATGGACAAGGTATTCAGGGGAGGCGGCGGTCCGCAGATCTTCTATCACTGCTGCGGTAACCATGAGACTTCCTACAAGGAGTTCCACAACCTGGTATGGTCTCCATTCACGGTGTTCCACATCGGTTACAAGGGGAAGGATGTTTTCCCAACTGAGCTCCTGAAGAAGGAATTCGGTAACAGGGCCACCATCATGGGATCGGTTGATACCAAGCTCATGATTAACCCCAACCCGAAGGCAGTCTACGATCAGGCCGTGACATCTGTAAAGGCCGGTCGCGACTCTCCAAGGGGTTACATCCTAGGTACCGCTTGCGAATGCCCAATGTACACACTTCCTGGAAACCTGCTTGCTCTGACTCAGGCGGCTAGGGACCACGGAACGTTCGGAACATGGTGAGGTGAGACAAATGCAACCAAAATTCTCCGATAACGCAAAGGACCTGATGGGTAAGAGGGGTCTGAAGGAGGCTGACATCACTGAAGTCATCTCCTCTGCCGAGTCTACCAACAGGAAGCTCGTCAAAGATGGCATCAACCTCGCCAAGAAGCGCATTGGGGAGGTCACCGCATATGCCGTCTACAAGGATGATGGTGAAGTGCAGACCGCTTACTCTCACAGGATGGTACTAGGCGAGCCAGTGAAGACCACTGACGAGCCTGAGGCATCTGAGTGGGTTTGCAAGCACTGCAATGAGAAGGCCATCCAGGGATCCGCCAACATGACATACATGGGCGTTACCAGGACCGGTCCTGCCATTGTCTGCCCGAAGTGCGGCGATGTCTGGCTTGAGGAATACCTCGCTACCATGACCATCGCGGCTGCTGAGGGTCTCTTCGAGAAGAAGAAGGCTTAAACGTCTTACGGCCGCTCCGCGGCCTTCATTTATCCTTTTTTCATTTCTACAACGAATATTTCTTAGAAATCATCATTTAATAGCAATGCCTTGCTAGGAAAGTTTCTGGTCGATCATATGAGCGAGAAGATAGGGGAAACTGAGAGCCTTTGCCCGGAATGTCTGAAGGTCATCCCGGCCGTCAAGGTCGCCGAGAATGATAACGTCTACCTGGAGAAGACCTGTCCTGAGCATGGGCACTACAAGGTCCTCCTATGGAGGGGCGTAGCCGATTACAAGAGTCTCTACAACTATGCCTGTGTACCGTCCAAGCCGGAGAAACTAGCCATTACCAAGGACAAGGATCAAATCGTCTGCCCCCTTGATTGTGGGCTGTGTGAAGAACATCGTCAACACACTTGCCTGGTGGTTCTTGAGGTGACTAACGATTGTAACCTAAAGTGCCCCATCTGCTTCGCCTCGGCCAACGAGCGATATAGTTTCAACCCATCCATGGAAGAGATCCGCAAGATGTATCAGACTGCCCTGGATCACGTCGGCCATCCGGTCT
Organism: Methanobacteriota archaeon; assembly: GCA_012519255.1. Taxonomy (GTDB): domain Archaea; phylum Thermoplasmatota; class Thermoplasmata; order Methanomassiliicoccales; family Methanomassiliicoccaceae; genus DTU008. The sequence continues at coordinate 9,167 of JAAYQQ010000107.1, forward strand.
GTGTACAGATCAGCGGAGGCGAGCCCACTATCCGCGATGACCTCCCCGATATTATCAGAATGGGTAAGGAAATGGGAATAGACTTCATCGAAGTCAACACCAATGGTTACAGGTTCGCCAAAGATATCGACTTCCTTCGTCAGGTTAAGGAGGCAGGGGTTGATTCACTATACTTCTCCTTTGACGGCCTTACCAGTGATGTATATATGAAGACCTGTGGCAAGGATCTGTTGGATTTCAAGTTGAAGGCCATCGAGAACTGTCGCGAAGTGGAGATGGGCGTCACACTGGTCTCAATCATATCTCCTGATATCAACCTTCATCAGATCGGCGATCTGATCAAATTCGCCAAGAAGAATGTCCCTACGGTAAAGGGCATACACTTCCAACCTCTCAGTTACTTCGGGCGGTTCCCCATCGTCCCTCAGGATGTGAATCGTACAGTCCTACCTGATCTTCTTGTCGAAATCGAGAAGCAGACTAATGGGGAGCTGAAGGTAGAAAACTTCATCCCAACCTCGTGCACCAATGTCCATTGCGATGTCAAGTCCATGTCCGTGCTTATGGAAGATGGCTCACTATTCCCTCTAACTCATCGGGCCATGGGCCCTCCAAAGGATACTTGCTGCATTGCCACCAAGACGCGTCAGGAGATCAGTGACCTATGGCGGTATATTGATGAGAGCATGGAAGATACGGGAGGGGGCGAAGGTACTTGGGACGAGTTCATACAGCGGGCCCGTACCAATTACCTCACCATTTCCTCAATGCCATTCCAGGATGTTTGGAATGTAGAGACAGAACGGTTGAGAGGTTGCTGCATCCACACAGTCACTCCGGATGGCAGGCTGATTCCGTTCTGCCTGTTCAACATCAATAGCGTGCACGGAAAAACGCTCTACAGGCACGAGATCCTGGAAAAGTATGCGACCAAGGGATAAGGGATCAACCCCTTCCCAATTTTCTTATCTTACTTTGTGCAGATAAGATCCCTTAGAGGTCAGAGATGAGCTCGTCAATTGAAGGATAAAAAATGGCGCCAGCTGACGCCTTTGTTTAATTCCATTTCTTTTTGCACCTTACGCCCTCCATTAGGGCTGGGATGCTGGCGTAATAAATGTACGCGAGTGGTAAGGGTCACGCGTGGATTATCGCGTACCCTTCTTACCTACACTCTTGTTGTAATTGCTTACGATATTGTTCATGTAATCCGCGAGGAGCTTTTGTCTCTGCCAATCTTTGGTCAGTGGCCCCTCCAGCGGGAACTCAGTATCACAGCGTAGACATCTAGCTAGTTGGCATCCGTAGGAGGCCTTCGGACATCCAGTGCAGGCAATGGCCCGTGATTGGAAGAGGGAGAACTCCAGTCCGCAACGAGGGCATGTGATTTTTTTGGTGGTCTTCAGAAGCGCAGGAGTGACGCCAGCCTGCCTCATATGATCAGTAAGTACCATTCTCTTCCTCCGTCATGCTCCACTATTCATTAGACAATATTAAGGCTTTGCCAGCTTAGACTGTCATTTGTCAAGCTCACTGAGGCGAGTCTCGAAGTTTGGTGGGAAGATTACGGGCCACCTCAGGAACGGCCCGTAGGGATATGCAGCGACCGATTCCGTCATCTTCACCCCCTCGATGAGCTCAGGAAGCTTGCTCGCCGGGAAAGCCATTAGGAGTTCATGCTCCTGTACCAGGCCATAGGTGCGGTCTCCCATGCATGGAATATCTATGGTGATGCGCCCCTCTTCCACCGCCAACGCGACCGCTGAGCACAATGAGGCCTGCCCCGTCATGACGCTTGTCACCGCCTCACCATCCTTGTATGCGAATGCGATGATCAGTCGGAGGGCCTGAGCAGGGTTGAGATAGATTACGACTGCATCGGGCTGCACTGGCATCCGATTGAGAGGTCCGATAATCGCTCCGGCATATTTTGCTCCATGATCTCCCAACATGCTCATACTTTGGTGAAGCTTTTTAGCTGACGCCTCATCCTTTACAAATGGAAGTAAGGGAGTACCATCTATCAGGCGCTGAGGCGTCCTGATCATACCAAAACATGCTGCGCCCCACAAACACTTGATGGCCCGGGCGGAAGCGCCCACCACTGTATCCTCTCTGTCGTAGCGAGCTATGGCGGCCATCTGGCAAGGCGCGGTCGACGTAAGGATTCGTATATCTGGGTTATCGACCAGTTCATTTGCCTTGGTCAATAGTTTTATTCCCACGGGATTGGAGGAAAGCGACATACATCGCTTGAGCTCGGCGGTATATAGCTCAAGGTCCTGGAACATCGGAAGGTAGAGCGCCCCTAACACTCTTAAAGCTGGTGAGGCAAGCTTCTGCGAAATTGAGGGAGTCGTCGAAGGAGAGCATGACTGGTTTATCCGGGAGCGCTGGGAGGCCACCAGACTGTAGGGGCATGGGCCATTTGATGAGGGCGAGTGTATGGAAAAGGTCTTGCCATTAGGGCATAAGAATCTCTGGAATTGCACTCTGCGGCGAGAGCTTTATGTCTTAAGACTTCAGTTGGGGATTTTGGATATAAATATTCGAAGGGATGCCCAACTGGGAATAAATATCGGAGGATGCACACTATGGTAGATTCACTTAGTGATCGTATTTCGCTCGGGGCAGATTCTGAGCAGAACGATTCAGAACACATTGCGCTTATATATGAGACTGCAGAGGAGAGATTGGCTGCCATCGCTCCGCTGATAAAGGCTGGATTGGGGAAGAGAGAGATATGCCTCTACATCTCCAACGAAGAGGATGATCCGGATATTATAGAGGCGCTACGGGCAGAGCAGGTCGATATAGAAAAGGCAGTTAGTACAGGGGGATTAATCCTCTCACATAAGCGGGAGATATTTCTCAAGACGGGCCGGTTCGACCCAGACTGGACACTGCGCGTGATCGAGAACGTTGCTGAGCTGGGGCATTCGTATGGCTTCACGGCCATGAGTATTATAACTGACATGGCCTGGGTATTGGATGATGTGCCAGGAGTGGAACGATGGGCTGAATATGAAGCCAAGATGAACACTCTAGATTTCAGCATCCCTGTGCGTATCATCTGTCAGTACGATCGCACTGCTTTCTCTCCTGAAGCAATGATTTCAGTCCTCCGGACCCATCATAAGGTGGCGTCTCAGGACGCCATTCACAAGAATGCCTTCTTTGTCCCTGCTGACCAGATGCTCCAGGGCGAGATTGCCTCAGCAGAGCTGAAAAGCCTCATGGAGAGCATTCGAACATCTTCTTCATTGGAGATGGAACTGCAGGCTCGGGATGAAGAGCTTTCCCACCTGCATGATCAACTGAAGAAGGAAGCACTATCCCATGAGACCACAGAGTTCGCTCTGGCAGAGAGTCGCAAACGCTTCGATGACCTGGCCGAGCGGACATCCGACTGGTTCTGGGAGTTGGATAAGGATGGCAAATATGCCTACGTATCTCCCCGTGTAAAGGATATTCTGGGGATGCAGGAAGATGAGGTCCTAGGGCGCAGCCCTCTGGACCTGGTTGAACCTGATGATGTGGAGATGGTTAAGGCCACACTTGTACCCGCCATGTCTAACCATGAGCCCATAGTTGCCTTGGAGAAAAAGGTTCGCCATCTCAATGGTCATTCCGTATATCTGGAGATGAATGGATATCCCTGGCTTGACGAGGAAGGTTCGTTCCTGGGGTATCGGGGTGTCGATCGTGACATAACTGAACATAAGATCTCCAAGAGGACCATCGAGGAAGGCCGCAAGAAATTAGATGTCGCGACCGCCGAGGCGATGGCTCGAGACGACCGCATCAGGACGATGGAAAAGGAGCTCGAAGAGCTCCGAGATTCACTGGGAGAGAAGGAGGCCTCCATACTTGCCCTGGAGCAAGCGATAGAGCGAAAGGAAGGAGAACTGGTTGAGGCCACCCAGGAACAGGAGGCGCTCAGGGATTCCCTATCTTCGCGGGAGAATGAACTGCAGCAGGTCAGCGCTTCCCTGGATGCAAAGGATGAAGAACTGGCCAAGCAGCACGCTCAATTGGAGGCACTGCAGCAAGACCAGACAAACCTGGAGGCCGAACTTGCTAGACTTCATGAGGAATTGGAGAAAGTAAGGTCGGCCGTGACGCTGAGTGAGAATGCCCTCGCCCAGCTAAAGGAGGCCATGGTGGGTAAGGAAGCTGAACTGACCTCCGCCGTTGCCGCCATCTCTGCCAAGGAGGCCGAGGTGGAGGAGATCAGCTCCCGCCTTGACGAAAAGATTGCGGAACTGGCTTCTATTCTGAAGGAGCGGGACGACCTCAAGATTGCTGCTGAAGAAGGGGCAAAGGAGATGGAGCAGCGCATGGAAGAGCTCTCCCTTGCTCGCTCCCAGGCTCAACAGCATCTGGAGGAAGTAAAGGAGCTGCGTGAAATCCTACGTGCTAAGGAAACCGCCCATGCCAGTGCTGTTGCTCAGGTGGATGAGGGCAAGGTAGAATTGGCCAATAGCATGCAGCAGATAAAAGATCTTGAGGCGGCCAACGATGTCCTGGAAGAGGATCAGGAACGTCTGACCGCCCTACTGCAAGAACGGGAGGCGCAGATCAGCAGGATGGAAAAGGAGATCGAGGGACTCCGCGCCCAGGATGGGGAGAGAACTGCTGAACTAGCCTCTCAGGAGATTGAACTGAGCATAGCCAGGCAACGTATAGGTACGGTGGAGGAAGAGCTCACCCAGCTCACCGAAACACTTCGGTCGAATGAAGGGGCGCTTACTCAGCTCAAGGTTCAGGCGGCGGCCGGTGCTGCCGATGCTCTGACAAAAACATCCGCTGCTGCTGAACTAGAGGCCACGCTGGCCAGTCGGGAGGAAGAGCTCAGGGAATTTAGAGGGCGAGAGAAGGCCTTATTCGAGCAAAGCGTTGCTGGCATAGCATGTGTTGACCTAGAGGGCAATCTCCTAAGGGCCAACGATGCTTTCTGCAAAATGATCGGCCACGAATCCGCTGAACTTATTGGCAAGTCCTATCGCGAGTACACACATCGCGACGATCTAATCACTAGTGCCGAGCTATATCAGAATGTGCTTGCCGGGGAAGCAGCCTCCACCTCCATGCTCAAAAGATATGTGAGAGGGTACGGGGATCCGGTATGGGTCGACCTTTCGTTGTCGGCGGTCCGGGACGCCGAGGGAAGACCGCTGTATCTCATGGCCGTTGTGTCAGATCGCACTCACCAGATGTCCGATGAGGCTACTCTTCAGGCGAAAGAACAGAAGAGTGAAGATGGAAAGTCTGATCTAAAAGAACCATCTGACATGGGGGCACCGGTACCAGACTCCTCGCTTATTGATGCCCGCTCGGAAAAGATCGCTCACCAGCTCAACGACGCGCTCACGGTCATCATGGGCAGTGTCTCATTGGCCAAGGAGTATGTCATCCCAGAGGGCCGCATGTTCGGCCAGCTTGAACAGGTTGAGCGCGCATCGGAGGAGGTGCGAACACTCGTCTCTCAGCTTCAGAACGCTTCTCATGATATCGCTATTGAGGCTTCTAATGATGAAGAGCCAGTGCAGGGCCAGCCGGTGGATCTGATAATGGGTAGGGGCAAGATCTTATTGGTGGATGAGGGCGAGAGTATCCTAGAGGCTACAGAAGACATGCTCATCTATCTTGGCTACACGGTAGATGTGGCGCGGGATGTGGAAGAAGCCACAATGATATGTCAAGAAGCTCGGGAGAGTCAGCAACCATTCCAACTAGCCATCCTCGACCTTGACATTTCTGAGGCCGCTGGCGGTCGAAATATCGCTGCAAGGCTGGCCCGGGAGAATCCAGAGATGAAGATGATAGCATCTACTGGCGATCTCACCGATCCGGTGCTGGCGGAGCCCGCTGCTTACGGCTTTTCCACCGTCCTGCCTAGGCCATATACTATAGACATTCTGTCCAAGGTGGTCAGTGAGATCCTCCCATCGCCTGAGAGAGAAACACTATAGTCTTGCCAGCGATTCAGGTGGTCAATGTCTCTGTTACAACGCCTCAAGATCTCCATCGCTCGCCGTCGTCTCACCTCCAGGAAGCTCCGTGGTGAGACCTCTAACCCCTTGGAGGAGTGGATCCACTACAAGATCCGTGCGGAGTTCAAGGCATCGCCACAATTCCGCCAGGCCCTAGGGCGGGATGAGCTCGGAGAGATCGGGCGGGAGGAAGTGAAAGCGTTTCAGCTCCATCGTTTCAGGCAACAAATGGCTTATGCGATGGAGAACGCTCCGTATTATCGGAAGAAGTTCGCCGAGGCCGGCATCCGGCCAGAAGACATACGGACGTGGGAGGACCTGGAAAAGGTTCCCCTGACTGAACCCTCTGACCTTGCCGCTGAGCCATTCACTTTCCTGTGTGTTTCTCAAAGCAAGATCATGCGGGCCTTCACTACTTCTGGAACCTCAGGGATGCGTAAACGTTTGTTTTACACTCAGAACGATGTGTTAAACATCATTGACTCCATCGCCGCTGCCCTCAAGTCTGTGGGGATGACAGAAGAGGACACCCTGCAGATAATGTTCCCTGCAGTCTCAGCGTGGGATCCAGGCCTCATGCTGGATGGGGCATGCAAGGTTGCGGGCATGAGTTCGGTGATATGCAGCTCGGTAGATGTGGATGAACAGATACGTACCATGCGTGAGAATGATACCAGGTTCATGATCGGACTGACCTCGTTCTTGTACCGCGTAACCATGCTGGCCAAAGACAGGTATGATCTGAGGTCGTTGGGCATGAAGGCCATCATTTGCTCGGCAGAACCTCTTCCTGAAGCAATGCGCAGGGAGATGCAATCGGCATGGGGGTGCATGATCATTAACCAGTTTGGCATGACCGAGATGGGCCTGGCCACCTCTATCGAGTGTGAGGCCGCAGATGGCATGCATATCAATGATGCCGACTTCTTGGCCGAGGTGATCGGGCCTGATGGAAAACATCTAGATGACAGGCAGCAGGGTGAGCTGATATTCACCTCACTCTCCATGGAGGGCAGCCCTCTGCTGCGCTATCGTACCTATGATCTTTCCTCTCTCATCGAGCCGCCCTGCAGTTGTGATTTCCGCACCATAGGCCGTATGGGTCGCGTACAGGGGCGCCTGGACGCACAGACCAAGATTGGCTATGGTCAGAAGATCTATCCGGTGCTGTTCGATGAGGCCTTGCTGAGTATCTCGGGAGTATTGTCCTACCACCTAATTCTGGAAAAGAAAGGCTATCGCGATCTCCTCACATTTAAGGTCGAATACAAGGGCGATCCGGAAGTGGGAAAAGAGGCGATATATGATGCTCTGGTGCAGCTGGACGAGATAAAGGATGCGTTGGATAACGATCTGATCTTGCCCCCGGTGGTCCAGCTGGTGGAGGCAGGCAGTGTCGAATTCGCGCCCAAGAGCAAGGTTATCGAAGACCGCCGCAAGAATTACGACGCGCCGGAAAAAACCTCTTAACCATTCTCTGCATATTTTGGCACTTGGGCCGGGCCGCCCCAGACCTCAAAAGGGGGCGTATGGTCACGGTGCACGGTCAATAGTATTCTCAGTGGGTGTTGGGATGAGTGGGCGCGACGCTCATTCAGCACAACGCTCTCGTTTGGCGCTATTAGTAAGGGTGATAGGTGCTCGGTTGAGATCTCTACAAAAGATCAAGTGTCTGAGATACCTCGTCGCCACGAGCCCTATCCAGGGCCTTGATGACCTTAATTTTTGATGGCCTTTATTATCGAATCAAGTCGGGAATGGTAATTACCATTCTCGACAATAGTGCCTGTGACCACGATGCTGGCACCAGCCCTCTTAATCCTAGCTGCGGTCTCCGCGTCGCGGATGCCTCCGCCCACCAGGAGAGGTATATCAATAGCCTCACGGACAGCTCGAATCATATCTTCAGGTACTGGTTGGGGGGCACCGCTGCCTGCTTCAAGATACACGGCTCCCATTCCCATATATTGGGCGGCCAGGGCATAGGCGACGGCAGTCTTGGCATCGTCACGGGGGATGCATTCAGCATCGCCCACCTCGCCAACCTTCATTCCCGGGGCCACGATAATGTAGCCCATGGAGAGCGGTTCCACTTTGAGTTTGCGTATAATCGGCGCACCCAACATCTGCTCTCGGACGACGAGCTGAATGCTTCTCGAGTTCAGCATGCTCATAAAATAGATTGCGTCGACATAAGGCGAGATGGCATTGGCTCCCGATGGGAAATAGATGACAGGGATATCGACTTGCTTCTTGATGGCGAGGACGGTAGCATCGAGATTCTCCTGCGTGACCCCGGTTGACCCACCCACCATGATCGCATCAGTACCAAGCTCAAAGGCGGTCCTGCCAATCTTGGCGGCCATCTTCGGCTCCTGCTTGGCTGGATCGATCAAGGTCATGTGAAGGGCACCTTTTTTCATCTTCTCATGCAGGGTCTCTTTAACATTCATAGTAGTCCTCCCATCAGGAACGCGATCAAGGCGACGAGCATCCCTTTCTTCGCCCATGATTGGCCCTGTGTGGGGTTTCGGAAATGAACTGTTGAGCAGTATATAAATATTCCATCAGCGACCAGTACGACTGCCAGATAGGCAACACCGAACCTTCCAATGAGGAATGGTTCAAAGCTCAACGCCACTGCGGTTAGGAAGGCTGCGCTAGCCACAAGGCCTGCCCTCTTGGCGCCTATGCGCTGTGGGAGTGTCCTCCGGCCCGCATCTGAGGCCATATCCTCAACGTCCTTAACGATCTCACGACCAAGAGTTGCCAGGAAGGCCATGGCCGCGAGAGGCACGGTGACCTCTAGACGGTCAACCACTGCGCCGCCCAGAAGGAATAATGATCCCGTGAGCCAAGCGATGGAAAGATTGCCCAATAGCCCTCTCTTCTTGGTTATAAGCTCATAGGCCAGCATGATGATTACTGCCGAGATGACGACAAGAAAGGCTGAAGGGCGGAGAGGTAGAGACAAGATTATGGTAAGCGCGAATGCAAGTATGGCGATATTCTTGGCGTCTGCCGGTTTAATCCGGCCAGACGGGATGGGCCGTTCGGGATGGGCTGTCTGATCAATCTCCCTATCCAGGTAGTCATTGAGAGAGTTACCTCCGATGATGAACAAGAACACTACTCCGCTGGCCAGCGCTAGTTGGAGCAAATGATCCTGAATGCCTGCGCCCGCCGCGATGATGGTGGCCAAGATCAGACCAATGACGCCCATTATACAATTGCCCAGTCTGAACAGCTGAAGATACTTGTTCACGGAGGACGATTAATATATCTCTAATAATGCCTTTCGATGTTTTCTTGAGGCAGGCAAACAGCTGAACGCCAGTAATGAATGTGTTTGAATGGAAGCTGTATTATGTTATCTCTTCTCGAATGAGCATTTCTGGCGGCTACATGGGCTAACTGTAAATACGCCATGTCAGTCATGGATAAATTTGATGGAATGGGCCCCCTGATCCTATCGACGTTTCCTGAAGGATCCTCCAAGTTCTCTTTCTTCATACTCTATTAATGCCTTCATGCTCGCGGACAGGCGGCGGATAGAATGTTTGCATCCCGGGCCTGATGGTATCGAGAAGGCCTCTGGTCGGGATACTGGATGATATTTTGCCCGATGTGCGCGATATATGAGGCCTATCGGAAGGACCTTATTCTCCAGGATATCGCATTCGTCCAGTGAACCATCTCCGTCCCATGCCCTATACACCTGGCATAGTTCCTCACCTTCCGATAATAGGCGACGGCACAATCCCCTGATATACCAAGTGTTGAACTCTAGACGGGCGAGTGTAACGGCCGCGCGTGTCGGCTCAACTCGACGGATCCCGCCCTTAGGATGGGGCTCAAACTGGGCCCACAATCTGGGTAGGTATAACTGCTCGGCCAGGCTCTCCTCCCCTCCTTGCACAATAGCTTCCCTGAGCATATGGGGAAATTGCTCCAGACCTTCCTTGGACAGGGCGGGATTGCGGTATGGATTTTCGGCCTCCTCCTCTATCTCTTCGAGCATCCATGCTCGAGTAACCTGATCCAGTTCCTCATATCGCATACTTGCCCCATGATAATATCGCATAGAAAAGTAATGAAACCTCCCTATTGGGGCAGGTCGATTGAGTCGGTGGGTTTAAATTGCCCCCTTCCTTTGAGGGAGACATGATGCCTCCTAAGGACCCCTCTGCAGAGGTTGAACTGCTCCGGGCGACGGTGGCTAGGTATTTCCCTATATATGACATCAAGGTGACCTATGAGGCGGTGACCATGCTGGTCAACGCCGAGGCCGAGACCCTCGATGAGAGCTTTGAGGCCCTTCGCAAGGATCTCCGGTCTGAAGGTTTCATCCCCTTCATCAAATATGGGGGAGGGGAGCATGCTATTACTATTGTGCGTCGCCCTCTCTTTCGGAAAAGAAATATACAGATAAATCAAATTTTGCTTGCTGGCACGTTCCTGACCACTACCCTTGCCGGTATGGTGTTGTGGTCAAGTTACTCCAACGCTACGCATTTTTTTACACTCGATAATCTCTTGTGGGGCGCCCTATTTTTTGCCCTTCCTCTAATGGCCATTCTGGGTGTGCACGAGCTCGCTCACTACTATGCATCCAAGCGACATGATGTGGAAGCTTCATTGCCATTCTTCATTCCATTTATCCCCCCTTTCGGTACGATGGGGGCATTCATATCCATGCGAGATCCCATGCCTAATCGGAAGGCCTTGGTGGATATCGGAGTAGCAGGCCCCTTGGGAGGTCTGGCAGTCACGATACCCGTTGCTATAATTGGCCTTTATCTCACCTCTCTGGGCCAACCAGTCTCTGGCCCGGTGGGGGAGGAGGGAACTATAGCCATCATCATTCAGCCCCTCTACCAGCTGCTCACCTATATGTTCCCATTACAGGAGGATCTCCCCCTCCATCCTACGGGTTTCGCAGCCTGGGTTGGTTTTCTGGTAACCGCTATTAATCTCTTACCCGCGGGTCAGCTGGATGGTGGGCACATATCCAGGGGCCTGCTTGGAAAAAATGCCAAGTACCTGAGCTATGCCACCGGTGCCATTTTGATTGTTGCATCTCTCTTCATTTACAGTGGCTGGCTACTCTTTGCTCTATTGGTTGTCCTACTGGGTCTGAGACACCCCGCACCCCTCAACGATATTTCTAAACCGGGTCCACGCGCCACGGTCCTGGGGGTGCTGGCAATGATAATACTCGCTGTCACTTTCGTGCCCACGCCCATAGTATCCATCTTTCCCGACCACTCCTTTGATATGGAAGCGGAGGGGGGACTCAACATCACTGCCTTGCCGGGCGAGGTTGTGGATGTCAATATAGTTCTCAATAACACAGGCAATACCGATAGTATCGTTGACCTTTCGCTATCTGGCATCCCTGGAACCTGGCGTGCTTCGATATTCCAAGGCGATCCTTCCAATGCCACCGATAAGCTGACTGTTAAGCTTGACTATGAGAGCTCAGCTAACATCACGGTGCGACTCATCCCTGAGGGAGTCTCCTCAGACGTCACAAAGATCTATCTATACGCTGACTCGGGAGATGTGAAGGAGAGCCTAACTCTAAATGTCACTGTCGACGCGTGAACAGGCAGTAATGCCGGGTTAGGGAGCGGTGAACTCTCTGCTTATAGGTCTCTCGCAACTCAAGTTTATCGCGGCCAGGAGGGCAAGGGCGGGGCAGGACTATGCCTGCCACGCCACCTGGCATAAGCACTCTAGATATGGCGGGGAGTGCGCGAGTGTACAGGTCGACAATGGGCTCTTTGTATGTGCTCGCCGAGCGCCCATATGGCGGATCGGTGGCCACTGTCGCGATATCCTCGAAGATATCGTCAATGCTCCCCACGTCTCCTTTTATTATCTCATCCCACTCCAGCCCGAAATGGCGCATGTTGCTCTTGCATCCTTCCACCATATCTGGAGAAATGTCTGAGCCAACCGCTCTCACCCCGATGGAGGCAGCCTCAATAAGTATGCCCCCCGTCCCGCAGAACGGATCCAACAATCTTTCCCCTCTCCGAACGCCCGTCAGGTTGACGAGAGCGCGGGCGTACCGGGGGTGAAGGGATATGGGGGAGAAGAAAGGCCTCTCTGCAACCTTGCGCTCTTCGAAACTACTCCGATCTACCACGTGGCGCGTGATATAAATGTGGAGGCGGTCAGATAGAAGCACCCTAACCTCAATGTCGGGGTTGGTCAAGTCAACTTCTCGTCCCCTCGCCAGGACTCCTCCGATGGTCGAGGCGAGATGATTACAGTCGATTGCCGGATGACTCCGCCCCCATCTCTTAACCCGTACGGCAAAGGTTCCCTCAGGCAACTCGAGATTTGAGGCAGTGACCATGGCCTCAGAGGGGGTGCAGGATGCTAGGTATTCTCCGATACGATGAGTGAGGGCGATGCGATGGCCGATTGGTTCGACGCATCTAGTCGGGAATGATATGATGATGTAGCCAGGACCCTTGTCCAATATGGAGAACGAGGGGCACTCGGCCTGGCAGCATGAGATTGCCTCGGCCGAGGGCAGTGAGGGATGCTCTCCTGAAAGTTCGAAAAGAAAAGGGGTTTGGCTCACGCTATCCCTCCTTGGGAAAGCGTGCTCGCCTCAGTCTCTAATGCCATCCTCACCAACGCTTATGACTGCCTCTGCCTCTGGAAGGTTAGGGGAGTCTACCAATCTTGCTATGCGTTTCCCACCCTTGCTCTTCCTGAGATAGATGCGGTATGTGGCAGCATGACCTACAATGTGCCCTCCGATGGGTCGTGTGGGATCGCCGAAGAACGCATCGGGCTTTGCGGACACCTGGTTGGTGACGGCTACCACAGCGTTGTTTAGGTCTCCAAATCTCAACAGATCATGCATATGCTTGTTGAGGCTCTGTTGCCTCTCTGCCAATGCTCCACGACCGACGTACTCGGCGCGGAAGTGTGCGGTGAGCGAGTCAACGATGAGCAGGCGGACATTTATGTCCTTAGCTAGTTCATGCGCCTTATCCACCAATAGCATCTGGTGATGGGAGTTGAACGCCCTAGCAACATGGATCTTTTTGAGCACTTCCTCGGGATCGAGATCATGTGCGGTGGCCATCTGAACAATCCTTTCTGGTCGGAAAGTGTTCTCGGTATCGATTATGAACACTTCACCTTCGAGCCCGCCATCCTCTAATGGTTGAGTGGCATTGACTGCTAGCTGGAAGCATATCTGTGTCTTACCGCTCCCGAACTCTCCGTAGAATTCAGCAATGGACTGCGTCTCCAAGCCACCCCCCATGAGCTCGTCGAACGCCTTCGAGCTAGACGTCAGCCTGCGAATATTCTTGCGTCTTTCCAGTATTATATCTCCAGTCTCGAACCCGCC
>JAAYQQ010000108.1 GCA_012519255.1 Methanobacteriota archaeon
GCTTGATGCCCCCTTCACCGATGGTCTTATATGAAACTCCAGATAGATGGGCGGCCGATATGGGTACAAGTCTCTTGGCACCGTAAATATCTCCGAGAGCTACGAGGAGCTCCATGGCTTTGCGGCGTCCTTCTCCCTTTTCACCAGCCAAGATAGCTTCCTCATCCTTAGTTAGATGCATTGGGCGGGCATTAGGTCCTGCCTTCATAAAATCATTTGGAACGGAACTTCAACAGTCAAGGCCCTTTCAAGTGTCCTCCATATCCATACGCGGTCCATCGATCGCCCAACATGTAGGACGGTTCGTATGACCTGGAATGGAAGGTTACCAATACCATTGGGGCCGGGACGCGTCTTCCCGCGTATTTCACATTCTGCACTAATGGAGTTGATACAATGTCCCCGCATCCAATTTCCACAAAGGTGATACCTTAATTCTTATTCTTTTATTCAAGAGCCCTTAGAAGATAGACTGGCCCCTAATTCTAGGAGGGCCAACATAGGATAAAAATTAAATAGTGCTAGATAATTGACTGACCGTCAGTCAAAATCACATTCATGCCATCCAAGGGAGTACCAAGTCGCCGGCTCGATTTCGTGTTGGCCGCACAGTCACTCTTCGAAGAAAAGGGCTTCGAGAACACTTCAGTTGATGATATCGCTGCCAGGGTGGGAGTGGCCAAGGGCCTATTCTACTATTACTTTGGCTCCAAGGAAGAAATGCTCGAGGTGATCATAGAGCGTCTCATGGATGAGATTGATTCATCCATTGCTGCGGCCATGGAAAAGAAAGGACTCAGCGCCATAGAACGGTTCAGCGAGTTGATCAGCGCCAGCACGGATGTGACCTCTCGATCCAAGGTCCTTCTGAGCTATTTCCAAAAGGAACGCAATCAGGCCTGTCATCTGGCCATGGAAAAGAGAGCCATGAATATGATAGCGCCGGCGCTAGAGCAAATCATTAGGCAAGGTAATGAGGAAGGTGTGTTCGATGCACCCCATCCCATATCAACGGCGATCGCGCTCGCGGTCATGTTGAACGGCGTCAGACGGTCCTTTCCCACCGATCTCACTGCGGAAGAGGTAGTTCATGTCGCCGCCGTGATGCAACATCTGAGTGAGCGCCTCCTTGGTGCTCGCCCGGGTACGATCACTGCTTACCATGATCAGTTGCCGTGATGGCCAGGGAAACGTGCTAGTTATTCAGATCAAGAGAGTCAAGAATAATGTTCAATAGAAGGAGATATATGAAAAAACAATCAAGCAAACCTACACTCGATAACGGGCCAAATGAAAAGGATAGATCGAGAACGTTCATCATGTTGGGCCTAGCCTTGGGAATGCTACTGTCCAGCCTAGATCAGACAGTGGTGGGGACCAGTCTGCCCCGTATCGTCGCCGTTCTGGGCGGGATGGATCTCTTCTCATGGCTGTTCACTGCCTACATGCTCGCTCAGACAATTACCATACCTATCGCCGGAAAGATGAGCGACAGGTTCGGTCGGAGACCCATCTTCTTGATAGGCATGGGCGTGTTCATGACCGGTTCCCTTGTGGCGGGGTTCTCCACATCTATGGAAATGCTCATCGCCTGCCGATTCATACAGGGCCTCGGCGGGGGCGCGCTCATCCCCGTGGCCATGGCTACCGTTGCCGATCTTTATGCGCCCCAGGACCGTGGCAGGATACAGGGCATTCTGGGTGCGGTCTTCGCACTGTCAACAGTCATTGGCCCGTTCATCGGAGGCTTTATCGTAGATAATTGGGACTGGGACTGGGTGTTCTGGGTCAACCTGCCTGTTGGCATCCTCGCGGTGTTGGTGGCCTCTTTCAAATTCCCCCAGCACAAGAGTGTACAGAACACTCCCATTGACTATCCGGGAATGCTAACACTAGTGGGAGCCCTCGCCCCCGCCTTGTTGGTCATGACATGGGGAGGCGATACATATGCCTGGAACAGTCCCGAGATCATGGGGATGAGCGCCCTATCGGTAGTCATGCTGGTCGCCTTTGTGATTGTCGAGCGACGGGCCGCTGACCCCCTCCTCCCACTATATCTATTCAGGGAACCCATCTTCACGCTAGGTAGCGCCGGTCTACTGATAATGTCATTGGGCATGTTCGGAGTGATGGCCTTTCTGCCGCTATTCCTACAGGCAGTTATGGGCTTCAGCGCTACCAATAGCGGCGTACTCACCATCCCGCTAATGATAGGCACGATGATCACATCCATCACCAGCGGATTCGCCCTTAGATATACTGGCTATAAGATCTGGCTGCTCATCGGGCCTCCCATGGCGGCGTTCGGGATGTATATGATCTCAACTCTGCACGCTGCCAGCTCGGCCACCGACGCGATCATCTATATGATCATCATCGGGGCGGGGCTTGGAGCAGTAATGTCCAATTACATCGTCGCCGCCCAAAACGTGATGCCAAAGAAAGACATGGGAGTGGTAACATCATCTATGAGTCTGTTCAGAAGCATCGGCGGAACCATGGGGATTGCCATACTGGGCGCAATTATGAACAGTCGGATGATCCGGGAGATTGCAACCAATGTCCCGCCCAGCGCGGCTGCGCTGTTGCCTACCACAGATGCCAACAGTCTGGGGAATCTTCTCCTGAATGCTGAGGCCTCGGCAGCCATCCCCCAGGCCATTCTAGACTCCATCCAGCTGTCGTTGAGCAATAGTATCACCTATGTATTCTTCATAGGCTCGCTCATCGTGCTGAGCGCTCTGGTCATAAGCGCGCTTATCCGAAGCGTTCCCTTGAAGAGTGCCCAAGAGTATCACCGACCGGATGAACCTCCCATGAGACCCACCAAGCCAAAAACAGAATCGGCGCCAGGTACGACGACCGCAACTGCAGCTACAGAGAGATCGAGGGAATAATAGCATGGGGCATTTTACATTCACTCTCTGGGTGATGGAATCTATCACCGCGTCTCGGACAAGAAGCCCGTCTGCGAGGTGAGATGATGGCCAGGACGGGATGGTACCAAAAGATCCTGCTGCCTGTCGATGGCAGCGAGATTTCCAAAAAAGCAGCAATGATAGGGCTGGACATGGCCAAGCTCCTAAACGCAGAGGTCACGGTCATTAGTGTGATCGACCTCACCAGCTTTACCAGCCTCACCCAGGGATATATGCTCCCCGATATGTTCTCCTATATCGACGGAGCGGCTGAGGCTGCTGTAAAGGACATCCTGGCAGAGGGTAGAGAGCGAAATATCACCATGACGCCCCTCGTTAAAAGAGGCTCCCCGGCCCAGGACATTATAGATCAATCACGACATCATGACCTGATCGTCATGGGAACCTCTGGGAGGAGCGGTGTATCTCACCTTGTGTTGGGAAGCGTGGCGGAGAAGGTGGTAAGATTCGCCGAGTGCCCCGTTCTGGTGGTCAAGTAGTGACCCCTCAAGGCCCCATATCATTCACTGGCCCCCCTGTCATGCTGCCCCAGACTCGATCCCCGCAGGAGAATGATTTTAAGTTAGGGCGTAACATTAAGGGGCCCACGCGCCGGGCGGTTGGCCCGCCATTAATGAGGCGCCGTACAGGGCTGAAGACCATTTCCAATACCGTAGGTGAGATATCTGGATGAGTTGACCAGACTATTGCTGGACATGACCTATCTGCTTCTTATCGCAGGAGCATGTTCCATTATTTTCTCCCGGTTGAAGCTGCCGCCCATTATTGGATACCTTGTCGCAGGCATCATTCTCGGCCCAACCATGCTGGAGGATGTGTCGGTCGATCCCAGCACGATATCCATGCTCTCCAATCTTGGTATCGTATTGCTGATGTTTTCCATCGGCCTGAATCTAAATTTACAGCGGATGCGCAAGCTGGGCTCTTTCACTTTCATCGTTCTTAGTCTGGAGATGCCCTTCATGGTCGTGTGCGGATATATTGCAGGTCTCGCCATGGGACTGAATAGTGTCGCATCGATCTTTCTTGGCGCAGTCATATCTGGCACCAGTACGGCAGTCGTGGTCGCCGTACTGCATGAAAGAGGAGAAAGTGTCGATAAGGAGGTCACCTCGACCGCCACCGCGATCACCGTTCTTGAGGATCTCGGACAGGTCTTCATATTATCTATGGCCGCGCCGTTGCTGGTGGGAGATACGCCTGCTCTAGGCTCTGTCGCACTGATGGCAGTGAGCATTGCCATATTCATTGGAATGAGTCTGTTTTTGGGCATCAGAATTGTTCCCCGCCTGCTCAACTGGATAGGGCGAAAGTATCCTCCTGAAGTACTGCTCATCGTCTCGATAGGGTTGTGCTTCCTCATGGCCCTGATATCCAACCTGATTGGGCTATCCATTGCTATCGGCGCCTTCCTTATGGGTCTCATCGTGTCCCAAGCGGCCCGGTCCGAGGAAGTGGCCGAAAGAGTGGATCCGATGAAGGAAGTGTTCATGGCAGTTTTCTTCATCTCCATCGGCATCCAAATCGTTCCTGCCGAGATCATCAATAATCTCGATCTCGTCTTCATCATCGCCATAGTGTTTACAGTTGCCAAGATAGCCGGAGTCAGCCTGGCCAGTTATTTGGTCCGTGGCGATCCCCGGTTCAGCTTCATGACTGCCATAAGCCTTGTGGCCATGGGCGAGTTTGCCTTCATCATTGCCAAGACTGCCCTGGACGCGGGAGTGGTCGATCAACAGTTCTACGCCTCGGTCATTGGGGCGGCCATTGTTACCATGGTTGCGCTGCCAATATTATCCAAATCATCCCCTCGCATCTACAATGCCATGGCTTCTGCGATACCAACTCCACTACAGACCGCACTGGGGAGATTCGACTCCTTGCGAGAGGACGTAAGGAGGCGGGCCACGGTCACGCCGGAAACTTCGCACACGATCAAGTGGGAGCTTATTCTCATCTTCGTGGATCTGCTTACCATCGTCATTATACAGACACTGTTCTATGGTCTGAACTTCCCCAGGGAGCTAGTGGACAATCTGGCCAAGAGCCTTCACATGTTGCCTGGCCTGATAACCATAATGCTAAGCATGCTTCTCATGCTCCCTGCAGTGATAAACATGTTCCAGGGCATCAAGAGGATTGCTCATGTGCTTGCCCAGAACGGCGGAGTCCCTGGAAGGATCAGGGCTACCAGGACCAAACGGCTCTATCGCACCTTCAGGAATCTGGGCGAGGTGGCTGCCGTTCTGCTTGTAGCATTACTTTTCCTTCCATTCCTCGCCGAGACGCTTGGCGTCCCCACCTCCATCTGGGTGAGCATTGGAATCTTAACCATGGTGTTAATTCTGATGAGCTGGCGTTCCTACCGACATGCTCGGCGAGATGGAACGATATCTGATGCCAAGAAGGAAGTGTGCCTCCACGAGCACGATGGGAACAATACAGAGATCGACACGACGCTGGATGGCCATAAGGTCCTAGAGAATGGTGGAGAAAAAGAGAGCGGACCCGGGGGGATTTGAACCCCCGTTTGAGGCTTTCCCTGGACCTTAAAAGGGTCCACCGGAGGCCTCAGTGATATCCAAGCTACACTACGAGTCCCAGCACTCAGATGAACAAGATGATAATAAAGATTGTCGAGCACTCTTGCTAGTATAAGAATTGTGTCGACGTATCAATATTGACATATGGGCAGGGTCTAGCTCTGCTCATGCTTTACCAAGGTAACCCTCACTACCTCATCGAATATGCTGGGAAGGCCCCTATGGAGGACCTTGAGACCTTCTTCGGTAATACCTCCCCTCGTAGCCACGCTGTGACATATTTCTTCCGAGGACTTCCCCCTCTCGATCATTAGGGCAGCAGTGGCGAGTACCGTTTCTGTTACCATTGCCCTTGCTTCATCCCTGGAGAAGCTTCCCTGACGCACCGCGGCCTCAGCAAACTCCTCAATGAATGCAGCCACGAAAGCAGGCCCACAGGAGGTCATGTATGTGCCCACATCAAAACAATCCTCAACAATGACCTTGACGGGCCCCACGCTGCCGAACATATTCTCAAGGAGTTCCTTCTGCCCCTTCTCTACCACTTGCCCATGGCAGATCAGAGTGACGCCTCTGCCAACTTCCATTGTCACGGAGGGAATGACCTTTGAGATCTTTAGACCATAGTTCTGCTGAATCTCTGCCATGCTCACTCCGCCATTTATCAGTACGACATGAGCGAGAGGATCCAGTGAAGGGAGTATCTCCCGCACTACTTCATCCACTTGATCGCTGCGAACACAAATGAAAATAAGACCACTCTTCCGAGCGACCACAGTGTTATCAGTGGTCTGCTCAACGGCAGGGTAATGCTCCTTTAGAGAGGACATTCTGGTGGCAGAACGGTTAGAGACCATGACATTTTCTGGATCAAGGGCCCCGCTGCAGAGCAGACTCCGGACCATAATACTGCCCATATTTCCATAGCCAATGAACCCGACCTTCATGCGCAAGGGAATGATAAGGGAGTTAAAAATGTGGCTATCCTTACGACGCCCTATCTCGCTCTCGAAGCGCCTTTCATTTGTAGTTCGCCTTTCAAGAGGGGCATGGATAGGCACAACCATGCCGATGGCCTTGTCTAGATAATAAACTAAAGAGAAAAATAAAATGTAGATTGGGAAGGGGTTTTACTTCTTGGTCTTGAACTCGGTGTAACCGCACTTGCCACAGGCGCTGCGGTCCTTGTGTTCGGATAGGAATACACCGGGCCCACACTTGGGGCAGGCCTTCCGAGTACGCTTGAGCTTACCGCCCTCGATCGAGTAGTAGTCCTTCTTGGCAGTCGCATTACCGCCTTTCTTGGCTCCTGCCGACCCTGCGGTTTTTTGATCCTTAGCCATCAATATCACTTCTTCTTCTTTGCCTTGGCTGCTTTCTGCTTCTTCTCGGCGAGTTTGTTCCTTACCAGCAGGTGGTTTCTCTCGTACTTCTTGGCGCTCTCGGCTGAGAAGTATGCCTTGGCATATCCCTCGGTAGAGCCGACGCCATACTTGGAAGCCATGTCTGAGACCACTATCAGGTCCTTCTCCATGTCCAAAGATCCGGCCAGGGCGGTCTTGACCGCATCCCGGGACGGCGTCGATTCGCCGTCATGATCAATCTTAAAATTGACCTCGACCCTGTCCAAGAGTTTGTTCTCCATCTTACTTACGATCTCGACCTTCAATTTAATTCCTCCATCGCATCGATGAATGTCCTTGCTTGGCCTGCCACATCCTCGTCGATCCTTAGCAGGGCCATCCCTTGCCCGGGAAGACCATACATCAGGCAAGTGCCAAGAGGAGCCATCGCCGCGCAGGCCAGTGCAGCAAGATCCTCTTCACCCTCGACCTGTAACTTGGTTGGAACATCCCGTTCCATGGCCGCGCCCAGCTCGTGCATGAGCTCAGCCGTTATATGTCCAGCGGGATTCTTAACCTTCACATGTATGCCCTCATGATGGTGAGCGAGCTTTTCTGCGAGAGGGGTGTAAGCACGGCGCTCGGTCTTGAGGTCAAATACTATTAGGTTAGGCGTAAAGCCGTTATCCAGCAGAGTGCAGGAAACCATGTCGCCAACCGCTATGAGCATTTCGCACCCTTTTAATTCCTTGGGCAGGTCATCCACATTGACTAAGCGCCCCAGGCCAATGGTGAGCTGCCCCCTCATATGGGGAGGGAGAAACCACCCTCCCTTGGGACATCTCAGTTCAGCGAACTTTGAGGGCGAACTTTCCGTTGACATGGATGTCCATCCTCTGGGCGATCTCGGAGCGAGTGTGGTCGACTATGACCACGTAGCCCTGCCAATCCTTGGAAGTAGGGTTGCCACAAAGGGGACAAGTATCCTCTTCAGAAATGAAGCTGCAGTTCTTGCACGCTTTCTGCACCTTCTTCATGCTGCTCCTCCAGCTGCCTTCTGACGATCCTCTTCGATCCACTCGATCTTGCCCAGTCCAGGCTGCCTCATGGTAAGTCCGATCTTGGACTCGCGCGGGCTCCTCTCGTTCAGGCTGAGGGCGACAATACGAGCACGCACGCGGTCTCCGATCTTGAGATCTCGCTTGGTATCTTTCCCTAGAAGGCGTCCATGTTCAGCATCGATGTCGATGCGATCATCCATGATCTGTGAGATGTGAAGCAGTCCATCAAGTGGACCGAACCTTACGAAGGCGCCGAACTTGAGAACCTCCACGACGATTCCTTCGATGACCTCTTGGAGTTGAGGACGGAACAAAAGAGCATCGTACTTGACATTCTGATAGACTGCACCATCTCCGTGCACGATCCGACCGAGTCCTTGCGGCTCAACATTGGATACAAGCACCGTGAGCGAGTCGTTACCTTCGATCCTTCCTTCGAAGGATTCCCAGCTGAGCTGGTTGATGATGCTCTCAAGGTCGTCGCCCAGCATCTCGGGCGGGATACGTACGACCTTTTCTTTCGTAGTTAATATGTACATAGCATGCCCTCTGAACGATAATTGGGGATAAGTCAACTCTTATTTAAAGACTGGGGTTATAGAAAAGACAGAAAAAGAAGTGCTGGATAAAGAAAAATGAAGAGGTTTATCTGGTCGTTCAAACGACCACGAACAGTGCCGCAAACACCAAGGTGATTGTGGAGAGCAGCTTCACCAGCACGTGAAGGGACGGGCCGGCAGTGTCCTTGAAAGGATCACCGACGGTGTCTCCCACGACTGCGGCTGCATGCGCCGGCGAGTTCTTGCCACCATGGTGGCCCATCTCCACATACTTCTTGGCGTTATCCCATGCGCCACCACTGTTGTTAAGGACAGTAGCCAGTAGGATACCGGCAATGGTGGCTACCATTAGGAAGGCACCAACTGCCTGTACGGCGGTGTCGTCGTTGGGGTAAAGGTTGACCATGATCAGGCCAACGAGCACAGGTACAACCACGGGCAGGATGCCTGGAAGTACCATTGCCCTGAGAGCGCCCTTGGTCGATATGTCTACGCACTGAGCGTAGTCAGGCCTCTCTGTACCCTTCAAGATGCCAGGCTTCTCCCTGAATTGCCTCCTGACCTCATTGATCATGTCGTAGGCAGCCTTGCCCACGGCACTGATGGCGAGGGAGGTGAATAGGAAGACAAGCATGGCGCCAATAAGGGCAGCCACGAACACGGGCGGCTGGGCCAGATCGACGATGAAAACCTCATTGAGAGGTAAATCCTTGATCTTGGCGACCTCTTCGAAATAGGCGGCGAAGAGCAGGAAGGCAGCCAGGGCAGCAGAGGCCACGGCATATCCCTTTGTGAGGGCCTTGGTAGTGTTGCCAATCGCATCGAGCTTGTCGGTACGACGCCTGATCTCCTCGGGCTGGTTGGACATCTCCACAATACCGCCAGCATTGTCGGTGATGGGGCCGAAGGTGTCCTCGGCCAGAATGAAGGCGCAGGTCGCAAGCATGCCCATGGTGGCGACAGCAGTGCCATAAAGCCCGTAGATGAACTCTAGGTCCTGAGAGGGTGCGGCCCTCATCCCCAGACCATAGGAAGCCAATAGGGCAATCCCAATGGCGATAATGGGCATCGCGGTAGTCTCCAGTCCGATGGAGAAACCAGCAATGATATTGGTAGCGGGACCAGTTTCAGAAGACTGGGCAATCTTTCTAACAGGACGATATTCGCCAGCAGTATAGTACTGAGTGATGTATACGATGGCAACGCTCAGCACGATGCCGACGATTCCGCAGGCGAAGAAGTATTCCCAGCCATCTGATAACATCTCACGGGCGATCAGTCCGAAGCCAATCATAGACAGAATGGCGGAGACGTAATATCCACGGTTGAGGGCCTTATTGGGATCCTCATCCTCACTGCGCAGCTTGACCAGCATGACGCCAATCATGGAGGCCAAAATACCAAAGGCACGGACTACCAGTGGGAAGAATACAAACGCGATAGGATGCTCGGGATGCATGGCGAATATCGAGGCACCTAGAATCATAGCGCCGATGTTCTCGGCGGCAGTGCTCTCAAATAGGTCAGCACCACGTCCGGCACAGTCGCCCACGTTGTCCCCGACAAGATCTGCAATGACTGCAGGGTTGCGGGGATCGTCCTCGGGAATACCGGCCTCTACCTTTCCAACAAGGTCGGCGCCAACATCGGCAGCCTTGGTATAGATACCACCGCCGAGCTGTGCGAACAGTGCAGCGAAGGAAGCGCCAAAGGCATAGCCAACAGAGAGGAAGAGGGCATCTCTAACCAGAACCCAGTCTTCCGTGCCGCCTGCTGCGCCCGAGGTGACAATCTGCAGGTATAGGAAGAATATGCCTCCAACACCAAGGAGAGATAGCGCGACGACGGCAAAGCCTGAAACGGCACCGCCACGGAAGGAGAGCTGAAGTGCCTCATTCAGAGAGCGCCTGGCCGCACTGGCGGTGCGGATGTTGGTGTTCACAGACACAAACATTCCGATGTAACCAGACAGTGCAGAGAAGAAAGCGCCGAGCAAGAAGGCCCCGCCGATGAGCGCGCCCTTCATCATGTCGTCGTACTGCGTCCCCATTCCAACGGCAATTATCGCCGCGAGAATCACGCTAATAATCGCAATCGTCTTATATTGCCGGGCTAGATAGGCCATGGCCCCTTCACGAATGGCATCCCCGATCTCCTTCATTTCTGGAGTGCCAGTATCTTTCTTGAAGATCCTCCAAGTAAGATACGCCGCGAAGAGAAGACCGAGTATGCCCGCAATCGGTACTAGATAGACCAATGCATCAACTTGCATAACAAGAGCCCTCGTTCAAGTTTTGGGTATCATAATGGTATGCATATATATTCCTTATTCAGCAAATTATCTGCCCAGATAGTGTCTGGAACGCTATTTTTTCAAGGAATCGAAGGCAGGGGCCATTAAGTTGCCAGATATTTATTAAAACTTTCAATACAATTGTGAGATTGTCTGGGAGTGTCGCATATAGAAGATGATCGATCACACTGGTAATTGAGACGCGCATTCTTCGAATACCTTGTTTTCAACATGGCACTTCACGCGATCCCTACGACGATGCGATGCAGGATATCGATGGTGATGCTGAGGGTGCGACCAGCATCCTTGAGGTGATGATATACCTCCCGATCCTTAATAATAATCTTTAAGTCATTTTTTTGGAATGCAGCACACATGGCTTCAACGTAAGTTCTCTCGATCTTCTTCTCCCATTTTCTCATACCCTTGATCATGGCCTGGGACTGGAGATGGTTGCCCTCCATGGCATGGATTGCCTGGGCCACCGACCTGATTCCCATTCCAAGAGAATTAGCCATATCATGAATGTACGGGTCCGGATATACATTGAACGCCTTCATCTCCACGGCCGTGGACAGACAATAATTCAGAATATAGTCCATCTGTCGAGATATGGAATATATGTCCTGGCGGTCAAAGGGAGTGGTAAACGCTTCCATAAGGTAGTCTTCCATCTGGTGCCTCATATCATCGGCGCGCTGCTCCTCCGCCCTGAGCTCATCCGGCTCGTAGAGATATCCTTCATTCAGCCACTCTATGAATGTTTCCACCCCTATGACCGTCTGATCGGCTTGATCCCGAAGCATTCGATAGAAATCATACTGTGTCGGGAACCAAGAATCTAGTAGTCTGCGTCTCCGCTCTATTAAAACACCCCCAGACCTGATGCACCTTCTAATATGATAAATATAAGCGCAGAGAGGAACGCGGATGCAGGAATCGTCAGGAACCAGGAGATCACCATATGCTTACCCACTCCCCAATGAACCATCCGAACGTTCTCTCCTGCCCCCACTCCCAAGACGCTCGATGATATCACCTGGGTTGTGGAGACAGGCGCCCCTATGATGGTAGATAGTAAGATCGATGAGGATGAAACCAGCTGAGAATCTAAACTGTCCAGTGGTTTGAGCGGGTATATGTCTCGGCCCAGGGTTCGCATAATCCTCCATCCGCCCCTCAGCATACCCATTGCCATTACTACGGCGCAGGAGAAGCGCACCCATGAAGGGATATCCATGGTGTACGTGACTCCCACAGAGAGCAACACCAGTACTATCAGACCCATCTGTTTCTGAGTATCATTGGCCCCATGGGCAAAAGCGAGTGTCCCTGTGGTAAACCATTGCGCCCGACGCAGGGAATTATTGACTGCCCGGTTGGCCCCACGGAGCAGAACGGCGCTAATCTTTCTCACCAGATATCCTCCGACGAAGCCCACTATAACAGAAAGTATGAGGAATACTACTACCTTGGTGAGGCCTGCCAACTCCCCCATGGCCAGCTCCTCCAACCCCCATGCAACACTGCCTAATCCTGCCCCCGCCGAGGTTGCTCCAACTAGACCTCCCAATATGGAATGGGTAGAGGATGAGGGCAGCCCCGAACGCCATGTCACTACATTCCAGGCAGTTGCCCCAGTAACTGCGGCGAAAATGATCTTGACAAGGAGGGGCCCTGTCTCGACCACTATGAGAGTTTGCAGAGTCAAAGCCACGGCGCTCCCTCCCAGAATGGCTCCCAGGAAACCGAGCAGGGACACGAAAAATACTGCTCTTCTGGGGGATGTCGCCCCACAGGCGACCATCGTGGAGGCAGTGGCTGAAGCGTCATGCACCCCATTGGTGAATGTAAAGAATAACGCCAGGATGAATGTCAGGATCGCCAGGAAAAGAATATCCACTGCCTCACCTCCGTCAGCATAGTGGAGATTATGTTTAAAACCCTGACCCTTAACAGATTCACCCTAGTCTAGCTCACCTTGGGACGGTGAAAAATGTCTGAGTATGCCCTTCAGTAAAGGAGCGCATCTTTGACCATAAACCCGTCCTCGATTCACCATGGGGAACAATGGGCATCATGATTTTGGATTCTCCATAGTTAATGCGAATAAGGGTAAGAGGATAGAGAGGAAAACTATATTCCAACCAGAATAAAGAAATAAATCAAATATATCAAGAGCATCGGCGATGTGAATAGAAATGAGTGATATAGTGTTAGCCTTGGAATATATCCCAGCTGCTATCATTGCCATAATGGCGATTTCCAACCCCTTCTCTACATCAGCGATGTTTCTCATTCTGACGAAGGGTATGTCGCACGAGGAGAAGTTGCAGACGGCAACAAGATCGTCACGCTATGCTCTTTACATCCTACTCTTCTTTGCCGTTACAGGCCTCCTCTTATTCCAGCTATTTGGGTTTGGCATCGGGGCGTTCCGTATAGCAGGCGGTATCTTGCTAATTATCACCGCCATAGATATGCTGAATCCCAAACCAGCTACCGAGGTGTCGGATGAGGATAGAGACATTGCGCTAATTCCCATGGCCATGCCTTTCATAAGTGGTCCCGGTACAATCGTGACCGTCGTCGTCCTGATGTCAGGGGCACAGGATCTGATCAATGTTGATCTGCTCACGGGATGTATAGCCGTAGCAGGCGTGTTCATTGGCATAATCACCGTGGTGATCGTCTCAAAGCTAGCGATGAAGTACTCTGAAGAGATATTTAGCCTCCTGGGCGATGAGGGGAGAAAGGTTGTCAGTCGGCTGATGGGATTAATTGTCCTGGCAATCTCGATTCAGTTCATCATCAATGGCATAGGCGATGTCCTTCCGGACTACATCAGGATCGCAATGGAGGCACTCGAAGGAATGTCCTGAGATCTTGTGACTTCTTTTCAGGGGATTCGTCCCCTCCGCAAACACTTTATTTCCTGCCTATTTATATACTCAATATCATAACAGGGTGTTTGGTCAGGGCTATTTGATGGCCGGCAACATATTTTTATGTGTTACCCCTTCCCTCCCAACCATGCTCTGCCAGAGGGACATCATAGGCCTGTTCCTGGTGTACTCCTATGTGGCCCTCGTCGTCTCCGTGGCGATGGTGGCCAAGAGACGATACCCCGGCTGTAGCTATCGAAAGATCGTTCACATATTGGTGGGGAATATTGTGTTCATATGGTGGGTGTTCGAAGACCGCTGGGTAATGGGTCTTCTCGCCGCCCTGCCGTTCGTCTTCATCCTCCTTCTGGCGACCCAGCGTTCCCCATTCCAACGGTTGAATGGTTCCTTCCTGGGAATGGCTACTGCGCAGGGGCACGATCTTGGGCTGGTCTATTATGCCATTTCCTGGACCGTCTTGGCAATTCTATTGTTCGACCACCGCATGGCTGCCAGTATCGCCATTGTGGCCATGTCTTATGGAGATGGTATAGGGGGATTGGTGGGCAAACGATGGGGAAAACGAAGATTGTATGACAATAAAACTTATTTGGGAACCGGGGCGGTTTTCGTGGGGACGGCCCTCATCACATTGATTGTAATGCTCTTTTACAATATGCTGAGCGGCCCCATGCCCCAGCTCAACATTCCTGCAATCGACCCCCTCTGCACCGTGGCCATCGCATTACTTGCCGGAACATTCGTTGCCACGGTGGAGCTGGTGACTCCGGGCGAATATGATAATTTAATTGTGCCGATGAGCACGGCCGCCCTAATGCTCTTGGTTGGTCTCTAAAATGCGATTCATTGTTGTGGACGGCATAGATGGTTCGGGGAAGAGTACAGTGGCCGAGTGGATCGTTCAGTACTATCATTCTAGGGGAGAGAGCGTTATGGTGCAGACACATCCATCTAACCGATGTGCTGGCCGTCTGGCTCGAAGATTCCTCCAGGGAGATGGGATTGGGATGTACATTCTATCCTCAGCATTCTATATGCTGGATGTGCTGGCATCAGTGTCCTGTCTGCGCCAATGGAAAAAAGTGTATGATAATGTCGTGTTCGTACGCTACCTGATGGGGACTGCCTACCTCCCAAAGCGTTACACCAAACTTGCCTACGACATCTTCGCCGGGACACTTCCCATTCCAGAACGACTGCTTTTGGTTGACGCAGAGCCTCGAATGGCCCTCCGCCGCATAGCCTCACGGCGCGGGGAGATAGAAATGTTCGAGAACCTGCCTGCCCTCACCAGGGTGAGAGATAAGATGCTGGACCTGTCCTCGGATTGGGAGGTGTTGAATAATAATGGTTCAGAGACCGAGTCTCGTAGACGATTGGAAGAGATTCTGGAAAGGTGGGAGTGAACGCGACGACCTTCCTGCTTTCCTGTTAAATGAATCAGTGGTTAATCTCATCATTGCCGACGTCGCGATGAGATGGGCACGAAACTGATTATAAACAGCATAGGTTCTCAATGTTGAAATGGTTCCAGCTGGGAGATGTGAATAAGGGATAGAATTGTCGGCCCATGTCCCATGGCAGAGGATTGGGGCGAGAGCCACCTGGCCTATCAAATGCCTGAAAGATCATATTATTGGCGAGAGAGGTCGGGTCCAAGTAGGCCCCAAGATAATGGAATATACCACTTATCCGAGTGATCATCTCAGACGCGTGCAGACGTTCATCCATTAACGAGATTCGGCTGTTCTGAGTGAGTGATTTGCTAGAAGGTAATTCTTATATCGACCGTTGGCGGTGAGGACGCCGTCGAGGAAAGAAATATGAAACGCCGAGCGGTCAAGGATATCAAGCTGGACGGAGCCCTCACCGTGAATGAGTTGATCGGACAGATGAAGGATATGGGGGGTTTCACTGGACGCAAGCTCGCTGAAGCAGTGGACATCGCTGAAGAGATGATCCGCAAAGAAGATTGCACAGTCTTCCTTTCATTTCCCGCCTGCATTATGGCCACCGGGACCAGAGGCGTGATCATCGAATTGGTCAAGCGCAAGTTGGTGGACGTTATCATCACCACCTGCGGTACGCTTGATCATGATCTCGCCAGAACATGGGAGAATTACTACCACGGCGACTTTCAGATGGATGATGTGAAGCTGCACCAGGAAGAGATTAGCCGCCTGGGAAATGTTCTCGTGCCCAATACCAGCTATGGCGTGATCTTGGAAGAAAAGCTCACCCCAATGTTCAGGGAGATCATGAATGGGCGGAACTCCATCTCCACTCGCGAGATCATTGATGAGGTTGGAGCAAGAGTAGATAATGAGGACTCCCTGCTCTATTGGTGCCATCGCAACGAGGTCCCCGTTTTCGTCCCTGGCATAACCGACGGCTCCTTCGGAAGCCAATTGTGGATGTACTATCAGGACCACCGCAACCTCCGGATAGACCTGTTCAGGGATGAACAAGACCTATCGGACATCGCATTCGGGGCCGAAGAGACCGGCGCCATCATCATTGGCGGAGGAATAAGCAAGCATCACACCATCTGGTGGAATCAGTTCCGGGGTGGGCTTGATCATGCCATATATCTGACCACGGCAGCGGAGTACGATGGTTCGCTCTCCGGCGCACAGGTACGAGAGGCAGTATCCTGGGGCAAGGTCAGTGAGACTGCTGACCATGTCACGGTTGAGGGGGACGCCACCATATCCTTGCCAATAATCGTCGCTAGCTTGATGGAGCGAATGGAAGAGCAATGAAAGCGGTAATCATTCCAGGTGACGGCATAGGGCCGGGAATCGTCGCTTCGGCCGTACGGGCTATTGAGGCGGTGGATGCTGGCATTGAGCTGGTGGAAGCGGAAATGGGCGCAGGGGCGTTCCAGCGCACTGGGTCCTATCTGCCGGAGAAGACCATCGAGCTGCTGAAGGATGTTCCGGCAGCATTGCTCGGGGCCATCACATCTCCCATCTCATATAATCCATCATACCGCTCGCCCCTTCTTCACCTGCGAAGAACCTTCGATCTTTATGCCAACATCCGGCCGATCCGAAGACTCCATCCTAGTATCGGACTGGTCGATCTTGACGTGATCATTGTCAGAGAGAATACTGAAGGTATGTACACGGGCGTAGAGAGGGAAGAGGGAGAGGGCGTCGTCACGGAAAGAAGGGTGACCCGAAGGGCTTGCGAGAGGTTGGTGGATCGCGCCATTGATATATGTCAGGAGCAAGGGCGTAGACGAATCACTTGCGTGCACAAGTCCAACGTCCTGAGACGTTCCGATGGACTGTTCAGGGAAATATTCTACGAGCGGACCAAGGGGACCGGTCTAGAAGCTGATGATCTGCTGGTCGATGCCGCCGCGGCTGCGTTGGTGTCTCAGCCAGAGAATCTGGATGTCATCGTCACATTGAATCTTTATGGAGATATCCTCTCCGATGAGGCTGCTGCACTGACTGGCGGTCTAGGGTTCGCCCCCTCGGCTAACCTGGGAGATACCTTGGGATTGTTCGAACCAACCCATGGGTCTGCCCCTGACATTGCTGGAATGGACCTTGCCAATCCCACTGCCGCCATCCTCTCCGCGGCCATGATGCTGCGGCATCTAAATATGTCTGATAAGGCCAAACGATTGGAACGGGCGGTGATGGAAACAATAGCTCAGGGTTTCAGGACGCGGGACGCTGGTGGTAAGCTCGGGACCATGGAGTTTACCGAGAAGTATCTAGAAGTCCTAGGGACCGTCTGAACCCATTGGTCAGATTGGAAATTCCCTCCACGACCTGCCTTGCCCAGTTTTGCACCACCATAAGATAGGTGTGTTTCTGGCCATTGGAGTCGAGGTCCCGTTTCTCCAATACCAACAATACTGCAAACAGGACGAGCATTAGGATCATCTCCACCATTGATAGCACTCCCAGATACTCTATCTGGACCCAATCCATGAGGAGGTGTAAACCCCATGCCAATAACGGCACGGCCATCCTGAACCCCACAGAGGCGGGTAAAACAATGGCTGCAGCAATGGGGCTGTGAAAAAGAGATTTCCACTGCACGTCTGCTGTAAGAGCGGCACTGAGGTTAAATGAGTCTCCCCAACCCCGTAAAGAGATGAAATCAACCATACCAAAGACGTGGTCTATATCGATGAGGACGCCGAACAACATGGCCGCGAAGGCCTCTGCCTGATCCAAACGGAACAAGCGGATGAGTATTAGCACAACGAGCAGGTGCGCGAGCGCGATCATCTAGATGGCCGCTACGCTATCGCGTATAAAAGAATTTCCCATTGTAGAATCAAAATAGATAGGATTTTTCCAAATTCGTTTTTCCTGGCCCTGACTGTGGTGTTAAATACCATGTGCTAAAGTAGATATTTAGACGGTAAATGACCGGTCCAGGACGCTTGATAGTCGTTTCCAACCGTGAACCTTACATCCATGAGAAGACAAAGAAGGGAATAAGATGTAAGGTGCCCGCCGGAGGCCTGGTGACCGCTCTCGATCCCATAATGCAGAAGACCAAGGGCATTTGGATAGCGTGGGGGAGTGGTAATGCCGATGCCGAGACAGCCGATGAGCACGGTCGCATCATGGTGCCGGAGCAGTGTCCCAGTTATACATTGAGACGGGTCTGGCTTAATCCCAAGGAGATCAATGAATATTATTTTGGCTTTGCCAATCAAGTGATATGGCCAGTATGTCACCTGTTCCAGGAGAACGCCCAGTTCTATCGCAATTATTGGGAGACCTTCAAAAAGGTCAATGAGCGTTTCACACAAGCCGTAGCGGAGGAGGCTCGGCCAGATGATAATATCTGGGTGCAAGACGTGCACTTCGCACTCATGCCCGCAGCCCTACGGAAGGAGTTGCCCGAGAATAATATCGCCCTATTCTGGCATATTCCCTTTCCACCGTGGGAGACATTTTCCTGCATCCCCTGGCGAAGGGAGATTCTAGAAGGGCTGCTGGGAGCGGATCTGTTGGGTTTCCATACAGCCTCCTACGTCGCTAATTTCCTCAGTGGAATACAAAAGGAGTTTCCTGAAGCGCAAGTGAGCGCTTCGGCGGTGCGTTTCGGCGGACGGACCACCCGGGTCAGAGCATTTCCCATTGGCATTGATTACACCGCCTATCGCTCTCAGGGCGATAGTGAGAGCATAAAGAAGCGGGCAATCAAGATGCGCAGACAGATGGGAGTTAAGCACATCATACTGGGTATAGATCGTCTAGACTACACCAAGGGCATTCTTAATCGCCTTCTCGCCTTCGAACGCTTCCTCGAGAATAATCCTCACTATCTTGGCCGGGTATCATTCATCCAAGTTGCTTCCCCCACCCGTTCCGCCATAGCCAAGTACAAAGACATGAAACGCTACATCGAGGAAACTGTTGGCCGGGTGAATGGTCGATTCCAGCAGCCTCAATGGACCCCGATCATCTATATCAATCGCCACGTAGCCACCAACGAAGTCCTGACGCTCTATCGGCTCGCCGATGTAGCCATGGTGACCCCAATCATAGATGGTATGAACCTGGTGGCCAAAGAATATGTGACGGTCAATGATAGCGGCGTGCTTATCCTAAGCGAATTCGCCGGTGCCAGCGAAGAGATGGGGAGCGCCATCATCGTCAACCCTTACGATGTTGAGAGCATGGCCCATGCAATCTCTAAAGCGATCTCCATGACTCCAGAGCAGCGGACCCGCCATATCGAGCCATTGCGTCAGATCGTGAAGGAACATGACATATTCTGGTGGCTTTACACATTCCTGAAAGAGTGGGGAGTGACCGTTCAGGGACTGGAAGATTTGGGCGAAGAGGTGGAGAAGGGCCCAATGCCCCCTCCATTTATTGGATTGCGACGAGATACCTTATGATCATATAGGCATCTCATCAGGGAATCCTGGGCGGAGGGTTCGGGAGCCCTAGACATTCTTGCGTAGCCGTTCTGCACCTTCGATCGGATCATTAGCATATCAGAAGTGTTTGGATCATTGCGGGGCAGCGCTGGGAATAGAGCATTATTAATACTCTGTTCAAAATTTACCCCTCATGAAGAAGAAGGATGTTCTCCTCGCACTGGCCGTTATCATTATCCCCATCGTCGTCCTAGGCATCTTGGCAATATTCCCATTTTAGCCATATTCTTTGGATTATAGACGATTTGGATCAAACGGCTCGTTGGGATCTTCTAGGCATC
Organism: Methanobacteriota archaeon; assembly: GCA_012519255.1. GTDB lineage: Archaea > Thermoplasmatota > Thermoplasmata > Methanomassiliicoccales > Methanomassiliicoccaceae > DTU008. Next base: position 19,853 of record JAAYQQ010000108.1, read on the forward strand.
CAATGACGGGCCGTGGCCAGTTTTCCTATCATAATTCGTACATCTTAGACAGGGGTCTCTTCATTCAATGCTAATGAATGAAGCACCTATCCCGTACCAGAGCATATCTGAAGCACCTTCGCCACGTTAGGGGCCATGACAGAGACTCGAAGATTGGAGATGGGGCCCTCTCACCTGGAAGTATCTCGATAAGGCCAACACCATTCGTGTCAGGCACCACATCTTGGCCATTTGATCCAGCGTCGTAGCCGCGATGTCAGGCTGATAATGGATATTTCTGACCAGCATCAGCAGACTTTATCTCCAGACCCTCAATCTTTCTCCGACCAAAGCACCCTCATCGCCTCCTCGACATCGTGTCCGTGATGCACTACAAGAGAAAGGGCCCTGACCATCCGGGCAGGGTCATCGGCCTGGAATACATTACGCCCTATGGCAACTCCTGCACCCCCTGCCTCGATCGACTGGGAAACCATCTCTAGAATCTGCGCGGGAGTATCCATGCGGGGACCGCCGGCCACCACTACCGGGACCGGACAGCCACGAGTGACCTCGCGGAAGGAGTCGATATCGCCGGTGTAAGTGGTCTTGACCATATCTGCCCCGGCCTCGGCGGCAGCACGGGTGGCGATCTTGATATTCTCAGCAGAACTTTCTGAGGTTATCTTCTTGCCCCGCGGATACATCATGGCCAAAAGAGGCATTCCCCACATTCGGCACTTGCTTGCGGTGGCCCCCAGGGCTAGCAACATGTCGCTTTCCGTCTCGGCCCCAATGTTGATGTGTACCGAGACTGCATCAGCGCCCATCCTGATGGCATCCTCGACAGGGGTGATAAGGACCTTGCGATCGGGGTCCGGCGAGAGAGAAGTAGAAGCAGACAGGTGCATTATCAGGCCGATGTCCTTGCCATAGCGACGGTGCCCATACAGTGGTAGGCCAACATGCCCAAGTACAGCGTTTGCCCCGCCCTCGGCGACGCGATCTACAGTCTCACTCATATCTACGAGTCCCTTGATGGGACCCATGCCCATTCCATGATCCATGGGGACAATGATTGTTCTTCTGGTCCTCCTGTCCATTATCCTTTCCAAACGGATTGCCTTTCCAGTATAGCTCATTACATCACCTCAAAAATGGGGCCTGCGCAACGATGTGGCAGGCCATCAAAAGCTGGAGCTGCGGAGGACGGAAAAAAGACCCTTCTTCGTCCTTACGCAGATCAGGCTCATCGTATAACACTAAAGGAAATTAACCGAGATTAAGATTGTGATAGGTGAGCCATCGCGCATGTATTGTCGGCCCTCATATTATCAGAAGATCTGGCGATACTAACTGACATTGTATCGCATTCATCAGCTAGAGAGGGCGAGGGGCATGAAATTATGGAGCGCCCGTTGCCCCCATTGCCATTATATTTCACACCGTCTTCGAACTGGCGCCTTTCAATGATGATACGGCAAAACATTCATCAATTCAGGTTGGGCCAGAAGGTGTGAACTATCACATGCTCTCAAAGATAGCCCAACGATGCACTGCTAGATCTCGGTCGCCTGAGTTGGACCAAACCGAGAAAATTATGTCAAACCAATAATAGGCTCACCGAGAGGCGAACATGGACGGCCCCCGCCCCGATAGCCTGCGGGACCTATATCGGATGTGTAGGGATATCATTTCATCAATAAGAATTGAAGATGCTTGACAAGGTGCGCGGCATCGTGATCGAGCGACTTGTACGCAGAGAATGATCATGCCGAGCATCTGTTATTTCGGCTCACACCTCTGCATGGCAAAACCACACTCCTACTCCAATGAATGCTGGGAGTCCGGCCCCTTGCCGCGTCTGAAAATATATGGATATATAGAGGTAGGAGTAGGGGAAATATTGCCCTTATACGACATTTGCGACCTATTCCACAAATAGTAGACATGATTTACCCTATATGGGGCATTATTATCTCGACATATTGTATTCAGAACGTAGTAGCATCTGCAAGTCTAGGCACAGAACTTGACCTCAACAAACTCCTGCTTCAAATGGATGGGGCGGAATATGACCCCCAGGTCTTTCCTGGGCTCGTCTTCAGGCTGAAGGAACCAAAGACTGCAACCCTCCTCTTCCGTAGTGGCAAGATGGTATGTACTGGGGCCAAGACCATTGATCAGGTTAGACGCGCAATCGAAACGGTGGTCGTGCATGTTAGAAAGGCTGGCGTCACAATAACAGAGGCTCCCACATATGAGGTCCAAAATATCGTCGCCTCGGCCGACCTTGGACAACCTGTCAATCTTACCTCAGTGGTCATATCCCTTGGTCTTGAAAGGGTGGAATATGAGCCAGAGGTGTTCCCCGGCCTGGTTTATCGCATGACTGACCCGAAAGTGGTCATTCTATTGTTCGGTTCCGGAAAGCTTGTTTGTACTGGAGCACGGACGCCACAGGACGTTGAGGTAGCAGTTGAGAAGATTGGCGAGGAACTACGTTCTGCTGACCTATTAAGATGATCTGGCCTGGCGCCCCATCTACATGATGGCAGAAGAAGGGCCATATCCACTGCACGGATTTGAAAATGGGTCCGGCGAACCGGACATTGTTCAGCGGACGCATCCGCTCATTTTTTTATTATGAAGAATGGACGTGACCATGCTTCAGCGCGAATGGGGTGGGATATTGGCGTGGACATCGATGCCAATGAAAATCATACTGGAATGACCACTGCATGGCCGCGATATTCTGCCACATCCACCGCCAGACCATACACCGCTTCGATATTCTCTGGCGTCATGATCTCATGATCTCCTGCGGCATAGATCTCGCCATCCTTCAGCATGATAAATTTGTTCGAATAGCGTAATGCCAGGTTGAGATCATGCATGGTCATCACTGCAGACAGATGTTTTTCCCTCACTACATCGGTCACCGCATCCATGATACGGTGTTGGTTGCTGAGGTCTAGACTGCTCGTCGGCTCGTCCAAGAGGAGGATCTTTGGCTCCTGCACCAGCGCCCTGGCGATCTGGACCTTTTGATGTTCTCCTCCGCTGATCTCGCCTATGGGGCTTAGAGAAATATCGCTTAGACCCAGTCGCTCGATGGCTTCCTGAGTCATTTCGATATCTTTCCTGGTGACGTCCCAGCTGATATAGGGCCTCCGACCGAGAAGTACCGCATCGAACACCGTGATCATTGACACCTCGCCCCTCTGCGGCACGTAACCAATGCGCCTGGCGATCTCTGTCCGGGTGAGCTCCCTAAGATCGTCGTTATCCACCAGAATAGTCCCTGAACGGGATTTGAGAATCCCATTAATGCATTTTAGCAAGGTGGTCTTGCCTACCCCGTTCGGCCCAAGTATGGACAATATGTCATCACGTTCCAGCCCCAGAGTTATATCCCTGAGAATCTCCCTGCTGCGGTAAGAGAACCGCATCTCGTTGATATCCAGCATCATTTCCGATACCCCCTAATTAATAGATAGATAAACAGCGGCCCTCCCATGAATGAGGTTATTATGCCTACTGGCAAGATTAAGGGGGAAACCACAGTCCTTGCCAGAGTATCTGAACCCATGAGTATGGCCGCCCCCCATATTGCAGAGCCTGGAATCAGATAGCGGTGATTCCCTCCGATGAGGCGCCTGATCATATGGGGAGCGAGAAGGCCGACGAAACCGATTATCCCCATGAAGGAGACCACCACGGCAGCCAGCAGCGAAGAGAGAATCATCCCACCGATCCTCGCTCCCGATACATTTACGCCCAGACTTTTGGCGGTCTCCTCGCCCGCCTCGATCGCATTATAGTTCCAACGATTGATCATGAAAAAGACTATTGTGGGCAAGGCCACGGCGAGCAGTATCCACACTTGATTCCAATTACTCCGTCCCAGATCGCCAAAGGTCCAATACACCATCGATGCCAGCTGTACATGGTCTGCAAAATACTGAACCGCAGTTATCCCGGCCGAGAATATTGAGCCTATGGCCACCCCTGCCAATATCATCGCCTCCGGAGAGACCCTGGTGAGAACGGAAAGGACGACAATTATGCCGGTGCCCAACAGCGCCCAGGCGAACGCACTGATGGTGACGATGTAAGGATTGTTTACTATTACAGCAGCAGAAGAGGATGATTGCATGGTCCCCGCACCGAACATCACAATGGCGAATGATGCTCCAAAGGCCGCTGCCTGAGATAGGCCCAGCGTGTAAGGAGATGCCAGCGGATTATGCAAGACACACTGCATGACCGTTCCCGCAATGGCCAGCGCGGCTCCAGCGATTATGCCCGTTATCACCCTGGGCAATCTGATGTTCCAGATAATAGTGCGATATTCTTCTCCACTCCCAAAGAGAGTGTGGATCACCTCTTCAAAGGGAATGGAAACTGAGCCCACAGATACGGATACGAGGGCCAGTACTAGAAGTCCAATGGCACTGATGATGAGGAAAACTGTTTTCTTTGAGGTATATTTCTCATACTTTTCTATTCCTGAGAGTACGGGAGTATCATCCAGAGCTGCACTCTTCTGTGGAAGGGAGGTTGCCATCTCGTTCACCCTGTTCGGGTAACTGCCACTATTTCCGACATGTCATCCACAGGCCAGCGCCTTATCAGCTCGAAGCCTGAGGATATCAAGGCGTCCGTGTACTCATCAAGAGAGGATGTGTGTGGCCCAGAGAATCTTCGTCCGATCTTTCCATCCTCTTCGAAGGTGGTAAAATTCCATTCCAGATTCTTCACTGCGTCACTCCTGGCGCTCTCGGTGAATTGACGATTGACGAACACCCCTCCTTCCAGAAGGGCATCCCTTATCTTGGGAATTAGTCGAACATCTGAGCCACTTGGGTTGAATGATGAAAAGATGATATCATAATCATTCCCAATAGGATCTTTTGTGAAATCTCCTGCCAGTATCTTTATTGAGGATGCCCCATGCTCTGCCAGATAACGGCGAGTGATGGGGACGATATTGGGCATGTCAAAGACACTCGCATCAAGCTCTGGGTTAAATGCCAGGAAAGTGGCCGCATACAGGCCATGCCCCCCTCCCAGGTCCAGGA
>JAAYQQ010000109.1 GCA_012519255.1 Methanobacteriota archaeon
AGATTCTACCACATAAGCAACACGTTCTAAATTCTCTTTTTAGAGGCGATAGCTGGAAGTTCCCACGAGATATTCGGACGTAGGGTAGGGGTATCGGAGATACCTCTATGAAACTATCCTTCCCCGGGAGGGGCTTTGGGATGTAAGCTTGGTCATTTTATAGAACCGGCCAAGCTTGCTTCATCGAGTCCCTATAGCCCTGCTGAGGAAGGATATTACGGGCCCTGAGTATCTGTTCCAACATATAGCCGATCGATTGCGGCCCCTCTAAGCGTAGTTGAAAGCGTACGGCGGCATGCTTGGTCGCAGGGATCGTTCAGCTCGATTCGTAGCTTTGGACAATGAGTGGCTTTGCCCTCTCTAGGTCGTTCTTATTACGGATGGTGATCTCCAGGTCGCCCGTCCCGTAATGGCCTATCTGTCGCATGTCCCTGGTGAACCCCGGTTGCAGCTCTATGCTCCTCGGATCGACCTTGACGAAAACAAGTAGGACGCGATTCTTAGGATACACCTCGACGCAGGCGAAGTTCCTGAATCGCCTGAAGGCGAAATAGAACTTCAGCGTCTTCATCTGAACATCGCTACCGAGAGCCATAATGAATGCCTTGAGCGCCTCGAACACATCCGTCAGTTCCTCATCTGCCTGGGCTAGATTTTCCCTGACCGTCTTGCTAGAGTATTTGGGACCAATAGCTTCGGTTGGTCCGTTAGAGGCCGTGGTGGCATTCACCAGTTCCAACAAGAGAATCTCCCTGCCATACTTCACGTATCGGATGAGTTCGATGTTGCGGTTGATCTGCTGCACCGCGTGCTCATCGTACTTTGTAAAATCACCAGCGATGCACAAAAGACGTGGAGCGGACCACTCGATGCTATCGGCCTCCCCCTGGCCGAGACTCTTGAGCACTAGGAGCTCGAACTCGGCCTTATGGTCCATGAGCCAGTCGAGGTAGAATAATCCTTGATTGATGACGTTCTCGTTGATCGCTCTCTTGTACTCAATGATGACCGGGCAGCCGTTCTCGTCGATGCCGAGCGTGTCGATGCGGCCGCCGTGCGTCTTGCCAGTGCTGTACTCTGAGGCAAGGAACCTGATGCCTATAAACCTCTCAAGGTGCCGCTCGATGAGACTTTGCAGTGATTTCTCGATGTCAACCGAATGGCCTTCCAGCTCCGTGACATTATCGCCATCCAGCTTGAACAGTTTTATGTTGCTCATAATTCTCCCGAGATATGTTCCGGAAGCTACATCAAAGTGTCTAAAGGTGGAGTACTTCCATACTCAATGCTACGCCTGATAGTCTCGTTCTCTAGGGTTTGGGACGATAGTGGCGTTACTATGTTCGATCATACTCCTGCCACCGTTCACCTCAAGGCATTGACGATCTGGTTCTTGTGGAGGTCCATGATGGCAGGATCATTGAGGACCTTTAGCACGCTGGTATCTATCTCCCTATCCCAGATGAGATGGCCCTCTTCAGGGTGCTCGTATCCATCTATATAGTCGGTCTCGACCAGATTCAGCTGCCCTCGAAGGGGCCTTCTAGGGGTGCGATGTTCCTTATGATACCCGGGCGTTTGTGGACGATCACATGCTTTCCTACTTCTGGAGTGTCCACTAATAATACTCCCTGAAGGGTCCTTTTCAACACGTATCAATGCGATAATAAGAGCAGCGGTTATGCATTCGACCCACCAACACTACCAATACCATCTCCCAGGGAGCAGCGAATGGCCTTCAGGCGTGTTAAATTTAGTATCATCTCTTACAGAGCTGTGTGAATTAAATCTTGATGATAATTAGAAGAATGGAGAGATACGTATGGCTTTATTGCCCTTATCAGTGACTTCATTATTACAAGTCATTATGCATAGCAGGCTGCCAAATGGCGTGTTATTAAATGCACGTGCGACCGCATGATGTACCGCGAGGGAGTCCATCTCGAAGAGATTGCTCATATCTTCTCAGATATTCCGATACGAGGACGACGATGCGATATCTCGGCTTCTACTTGGAGGACATGAGTAACGCGATGGAGTAGCTCCGTACGCCCTATGCGATAGCTGTATGGAATGTCGGGGACGTTGCTGATTACAATATCGAGTTCCTCACAGAGATTTACGAGGTCTTCCTTGGCGAAAGGTAATATATCTTGGCCTGACTTTTATACCTTTTCAAATATGTTTGAAGGCATTCCGCTACTTTGCAGGAGATTAGTGCCAAGCCAGTATAATTGAGGGGTTCAAATCCCATCTGCTCCAGATCCAATATAGCTGAGATGTGTTTCCCCGTAACTTAAATGAGCCATTTGCCAGGGGGCCAGTACAAAATGGAACAGGTCCATTAGCTAACCGAACAAATCATCTGTTTTCCAACAAACTACTTTTTGCGCCATATGTTATCGAATCTATCGGATGTTCGACAAATGGGGGGGAGCGAAGCAAGGAGCGCCGCGGCATGCGGCATCGGGATCACGACTCCGCATATACCAGCCTGCCCGAGTCCTCGCGGATTTTGTTGTCTTGAATAAGCTGTTCAATGGCCTCCGAGATCCTTGCATTTATGGCTCGCCCTGTCCTTTGGAAGCCGAACAGATTGGCTGTCTCTCTCACAAGGTCCTCAGACGGCATGCTGATCTGCTCCCTCAGTACGAAGGCCGTGCCGTTTACGATCTCCGC
>JAAYQQ010000110.1 GCA_012519255.1 Methanobacteriota archaeon
CAAGCTTCAAGCCCGGGTTCGAATCCCGGCGCCCGCACTCATAGGTCTAGTGTACAGGAGCATCTCATGGATAGATGGCGGAGCTCCATATCAGTCCAATCCAGGGACTCTGCAGTGGCATGCCTGAGGTCTTCTGACAGCGATGTTTACATTCTTCATCGGTTGAGCGAGATTGTGTCGAAGAATGGGCACTGCAGGCCGGTTCCAATCACATGCAATAATGAGTGGAGAATCATTGCCTACAAGATATAGACGCTGAGTTGAAAGGCGATCAGAGAAGTGAAGTTCACCTGTTTCGCACAAGTGGTGCGCGGCGGGAGGGTGTGGCGTCGCCTTGCCCAAGATGCACTTCTGTGTTGACTATACTTGTCTGAAAACGGCGAGAAGAGGGATGAATAGCTCTTGATGAGCCGGGTTCCAAGCTCCTGCAGCGCTCATAATTTTTTATCGTTGCATTATCTCTACCCTTTGGATTTTGACAGGGAGGGCAAGAAAAAGTGCGCGATTGCATTGTCAATGAGTACGCTGGACGCCTTTCCGAGGGAGGCCGCCGCGGCCATTACATCTTCACATGGCGGGCAGTGACCTTTATGTCAGTTGTGAATAATCAGTTCACAAAACTCCCTGAGTAGTGATAGACACATCAACGTACTGCTCTCGTTGCCTCCACCCTTCGACCGGGCCTGGAGGCGTCTCCAGACAGAAATGCAGACAAGGTAGGTGAAGTAAAGAATGCTTAAGATAGACGGTTCATGTGGCGAGGGGGGAGGGCAGGTTCTCCGCTCCGCAGTGGCATTGTCCGCTCTGACTGGACAGGACATGGAGATAGTGAACATTCGTTCGCGGCGGAACAAGCAGGGCCTTGCCGCCCAGCATCTCACCGGCGTGAGAGGGGTAGCCGAACTTTGTGGGGCGAGAGTGGAAGGCGATGCCATCGGCTCCACGCGCCTTGTCTTCCGGCCAGGTCGAGTTCGGGGAGGGGAGTACGAGCTGGATGTGAAAACGGCAGGGAGCATTACGCTGGTCTTGCAGACCTGCCTGCTCGCCGCCCTCCGTGCGGATACACCAGTGACGCTGACCATCCGAGGCGGCACCAATGTCCGCATGTCCCCTCCAGTGGACTATTATCAACATGTCCTGCTGCCCCTTCTTCAAAGTATGGGAGTGGACACAGAGATGGAGGTCCTGCAACGAGGATTTTATCCTCAGGGGGGAGGGGTGGTGCGGACAACGTTGGTACCTCCAAGGGCAGTCCTGCCACTGGATCTAGAGAAGCGTGGGCGACTGGAAGAAATGGGAGGCGTATGCTTCGTGCAGAATCTGCCGGACCACGTCGCCACGAGAATGGCCCACGCCATCGGGAAGTCATTCCTGGGAGGGAAACTCCGCCTGGAAAGGGTAAGTTCCAAGGGACCGTCCACGGGGGCAGGCGCCTTCCTATTCGCCCGCTACGACAACACCATACTGGGCGCCGATGCGCTGGGGGAGAAAGGCGTCCCGGCAGAGAGAGTAGGCATATATGCCGCCGAACGTCTGCGCGCCGAGCTCGAAGATGGGGGCACCCTTGATGTTCACGCTGCCGATCAGCTGCTCCCCTATCTGGCCCTTGCTTCAGGCCCATCCGCCTTCCGGGTGCGAGAGCTCAGCTCACATCTTCTTACTCAGATCGAGCTGGTACCACAGTTCCTCCCTGTTGAGATCATCGTGGAGAGGGAGGGCGTGCCTAGGATAGAGGTTCGTCCTAACCGTACATGGTAGGCAGGGCCGAGGTGTTACGTATCTCCTGCTCCCGTCCGGCCTTGTCATAGATGTCCTTGAGACCCTCCTCGATCTTTTCCGCCTCTTCCAAAAGGGGTTGAAGATCCAGCCTGTCGTGAAGTATCATCCTGTTGATTACGGCAGCCTCGGCCGCGGCGGCTCGGGCGTCGGGGATATCGGGAGATGCATCGGCGAGAAGGGTGATCACATCAAAGGCACGATTGACTCCCTCATTGAGCAGTACACCAGACAGACCGACGATTACACCTCCTTCAAAGATTGATACTTCCCTATCCTTCAACATCTCTCTAGCCTCGGGAGTGGAGCCGACTCCAAGCACCTCATAATGTTCGTCCTGGGGCAGGCGTCCGCTCTGCTTGTTAGATATTCCCTCGGGACTGATGACCAGGTGGCACTTATGATCCTCCACCCAATCCATTATCGTCATTCCGAGGACCTTGAGCATGTTGGGAGGCGGTTGAAACTCCGAGACGAAAACGACTATCCTCTCCCCCTCGTCAAACTCTCCGCCATAGACGCGGACGGGGCTATGAGGTATCCCCCTCCGGATGGTAGAGACCGTGGGGAAATACTCCGAATCCACCACTGCGATCTGGCGCAGCTCTAGTGCATTGGCAAGATAGTTGGCCACGATAGAGCCGACCAGTCCAACCGAGGGGAAGCCATCGATGACATAGGCGCCGCGGATGTTCATTTCCTCTATCTCGATTATATCCATGGGCTCACCATTTTGGAGTTTGAACTCACGGTATAAAACGGATATGCCAAGGCCGCGCCAATGGATGTATCAAAGAGTGACCTTGGTACTATGTCCAGCCTAGTGCAGTAATCCCACTCTAAGGGATACGTTATTTTGCAATCATTTCTAGAATCTCTTATGAAGATGTCTTGTGAGGGGAGCGCATCATACCGCCAGGGCCCGCCTTCGCAGTAATGATCAAGGATGTAGTCCCTATGAGCCTTCCAACGTGCAGAAATTGAAGGCCACGAGCCCACATTGTCATTGGTTAGACCGCTAGCTCATCCTTTCTCCTGAGAAGGAGATAGATCAACATGGGGCCGCCGATCAATGCAGTGATCGCTCCAACTGGAAGCATTATTGGACGGATGAGGCCCTTGGCGAGGATATCTGCTATTGACAGGAGCAGAGCCCCCATTACTGCAGAAGCAGGGATTAGATACTTTAGATCGCCGCCTATGAATATTCTAGATATGTGCGGCGCCAGAAGACATATGAATCCTATTGCGCCGGTGAAGCTTACGACAACCGCTGTGGAAAAACACGCGAGCAGGATTGAGAGCAGCCTTGTCCTTTTAACGTTCACACCCAGAGACATGGCTGTGTCATCTCCCATCCTCATGACGTTTATGTCCTTCACCAGCCATATGGAGACGGCCAATACCACGAGGAACATTACCAGGACATATGGAACCTGCCAGAGCGAGGCGCTGTTGAGGTCCCCTACAGACCAGAACACTGCCGATTTGACGGCATCGGCCTCTCCAAAATATTGCATGAGCGTCGTTGCAGCGCTGAAGATGTATGAGATCGCTATCCCAATGAGGATCATGGTGGTGGGCGTTATGTCCCTCCTTACCGAGGCGGTAAGGATTATCGTAGCGGGTATCAGGGAGAACAGAAATGCATTTACAATGGTCCCACCAGTTCCAGCCACAGCCGATATGCCAAGGATGATGGAGAGTGATGCCCCAAAGGCCGCACTTGATGATACGCCGAGTGTATATGGTGTTGCCAAAGGATTCCTCATTATGGTCTGCACTATACATCCCCCAATTGCAAGAATTGCGCCAACAAATGCTGCCATCAGCACACGGGGAGCGTACACACGAAGGACTATCTGTTCGGTCTTGTAGGGGATGTCAAAAAGGCCAGGTATTACCTGATTGATCAGAACCTTATACACCTGTAAGGGAGTTATCGTCGTTGAGCTTATTGTGATCGAATAGGCTAAAACGCCTAGCATAAGTAAAGTCAGGGCCAGGATGAATGCTGCCCGCTTAACTCCTATCAGTCGGATCTTTTCTCTGTCGGCATCGTCCTCGGCCTCTCCGAACAGTCTTACCTTCAGCCGTTCTGCCAACATATGATACCAACATGCCGCGAAATGCTTGTGGCAAATTTTCCGTCGTTCACGATCATTGCCGAGGAAAGATTCTCCATTACTGCTTCTTTCTTGGATTCCGGAACGTTATAGAATTCACAGTAATAATCCGATGCTGCACTGAGGCTGTCAAACTTAACGCTGCCCGGATACTCCAGGACTTGTGTGTGCGGCTCCAAACCCATATCCTTCGCAAGATTCGACAGTATCTCAAAATCAGTGTGTGTTATTGCTGCACTGCCAAACAAGATCTCCTGAATGCCAAGAGGTATCCTAAGATCCGCAGGAACGAAAAGAAATACCGCATCCGAGACCGAGTTCATTCTCTTCATCTGATCCCTTATATCATACATGAATAGGGAGAGGGAGGATACAAGCTTGTGATATCGGCCCATCGCCCTGATATCGACATTTTCCCAACGATCATTTACAATCCTCACATTACTGATATCTTCTGATCTTGATCTCTCCTCAAGAAGTTTCAGCATGGTTACGGAGGGATCTACGACGGTGACTTCCAATGATGATCTGGCCATAGGGATGGTTAGCCTGCCGCTGCCTGGCCCTATCTCCAATATCCTCTGATCAGCTTCAGGACCAACTATACTCAATTGATCCTTTGTCATCCTATCCGGAAAATGCCCGGGGGCGCTGTTGCAGATGCGCTCATCCCAGAATTTGCCGGTATTAAGCCGATCTCTGGACGTCATCTTGATAGATGTATTCCATTCCTCATTCCAGTTCATCAATACCCATCCAATAAAGAGGGATAAGGGGAGGGGATCATCTCTCACGCGTATGCGTGGTAGATGAACACACCATCCTCTGAAACATCATAGTCCGATATTCCCAGCCAATAGTTAATGTAATGGTTGTGAAGCTCGGTCGGATCGACGCTTGAGTAATAATCGGGATTGACGATGTTTCCGATGTATGCACCCAACATGACTGCTCCCGTGGGTCCGTTCCTAAAGTCCCCTGCGAGCAGGTACAGATCATTGGGATTCATATCGACCAACAGCGTATGTTCGCTTGAGGTCGCACTCTTCCACGCTTCAGAGATCTCGACATCGCTCTCTGTTAGATACCCGTGATCTGGGACCCCAGCAAGGGTGGTTCCTCCGTATGTATGTTTGACCATGTGGAGGAAGATGTAGTCAATTGTGATGGACTCATCATCGCTGAACAACGCATCTACCTGAGACTTATAAGAACGGCTCTTTTTATAGTCGGGAGCTAGAATTTCCCCGACGTTCTTGCATCCTCCAAGTAGGCATGCCTGCCCCAATGGGTCAGTAAAGCAATACACGGTCGCGGTCTTTATGTCTGGATCTATGAAATATGAGCTCTGATAATTGCTCATGAGCACTGTTTTCTTCTGATCTTCAGGAATCGTGCTTGCGATATCTGCCAACCTGTCGCGCGTATCAAGGATCCATGTGGCATATTCCTCTGCACGGTCAACAACGCCGAAAATATATCCCGCCTTTAGGATTCCCTGAATGAAATTGGAGCTCTCCGCGTCAGACATGTCAGGATTGTAGAGGCCAAGATATACCACATCAGCGCCGATGATCTTTTCCTGCTTGACGCCATATTCGTCCGTGTTACCGGTAAAGGTCAAGAGGATGTCCAGATCCAGCCCGTTGACGTAGTCATAATCAGGCTTGAACATATTTTGAAGATTGACAAGATTCTTCTGCTGTTCCTTTGTGAAGTAGAAGTCCTTGTAAATGTAGGGGGCATTGTCAACCGCAACGACCTTATCTGCTAGGCCGAGAACAAGACACAATTCGGTGTTGGCGTAATATTCTGCACCGATTCTGGAAATATCTAGGTCGATGCTTCTATCATTTCCTTCCCCATCCACCAACCAAAGTGTATCGGCGACGCCCTTCACAATGTCACGTATCTGAGTGACATCAGCACCGTCTATCTTACCATCATTGTTCGCATCAGCGAATTTGGTGTTAAATTTTTTACTGGTGATGAAATCATCAATCTCGTCGCTGGTGCCACTTCCTGATATTCTGATGTATTCCTCTACTAATTTGGCATCGTCCTCATCTATTTTCGAGTTGCCATCCGCGTTTCCGTAGATCTCCAACGCAGTAGAGGTGAGAACTCTCTCACCCTTGGCGTCATCCGAGAGGAATAAGAATATTCCAACTCCAGAGACGACAAGAATTGCCGCAACAATGACTGAAATTATCTTGAGATTCATGAGTAACACGAATTCAAAATAAGTATTAATAAATTGTTAAAGGACGAATATTTGCGTCTAGCTCCCTCGATAAGCTTGTAAATTTACAGAAAATTTTCATTATCGATCATTTGAATTTTATGTGCATCATGAGCATCCTGCAATAATCTCAGGGCGTTTCTTCAGCTTTGAGAAGGTGAGAATGGTCAGCATTAGATAGGTCCAGATGCCGGCCGAAGCCACCTAATAACATGGGCATTACCAGATGAGCACATGTCCAGATCTACCGGGTCAACACCTGGATATTACTTTTCATGAATTGGTAACACTATATCTAAATAATCGGATGGGCTATGGATTAGATGTGCTATTGAGAGTGGACGGTGTCGTTTTCAATTATGGCAGTACGAATGTCCTTCAAGACGTCTGTCTAGATGCACTTCCGGGAGAGATCCTGGGAATCCTTGGACCAAACGGTTCGGGAAAAACAACGATGTTGAGATGTATCAATAAAATACTCACGCCAAAACAAGGAACCATAGCCATAGACGGAGTGGATATTGAAAAAATGGACAGGATCGAGCTGTCAAGAAAGATTGGTTACGTTCCTCAAAACTCCGTGCAGGACATATGCGCTCCAACAGTGTATGAGGTTGTTCTTATGGGAAGAAGACCTCATATCGCGTGGGAAGTCAGCGATAAAGATCGTGATATTGCATGGAAGGCCATGGAAGAGATGGGTGTGAAGCATCTCTCTTCCAAGAGATTTGACCATCTCAGCAGTGGTCAGACTCAAAGAGTATTGATGGCGCGCGCCATCGCGCAGGAAGTTAAAGTTCTTCTTTTGGACGAACCCACGAGCAATCTTGATGTGAGATATCAGATAGATGTCATGAAAACCATTCAGAGTCTGGTGAGGGGCAAGAATATCGGGGCATGCTCGGTGATGCACGATCTAGACCTGGCGATGCGCTTCTGTGATAAGGCCGTACTGCTCAGCGAAGGAAGGGTCTTGGCCGCAGGCAGGACAGAAGATGTTCTGAACCCAGATAACATAAAGAAGGTCTATGGGGTGGATTCGGTCATCGATAATATCTATGGAAGAGAACGCATATTGATCATGTGAACGTCGTTTTTGATTGAAGTCTGTGTGGCTTTGATCGTACATATCATTTTCATTAGAGACGTGAACCGCCCCAGGAAGCGGATTTCTCGGAGTGTGATCTTCCCACATGCGCGCCTTCCAGCTCGACGGGGGAGCCACATATCGTCCTTCCATCAGACAGCGTGAAGTGGTAAAATATGAGTGACATCGGCCACATCCTCCCTTCAGAACGGTCGACCCATGGAAGCCCATGACGTTCCATTGACCATCAATGACAGATCCTCTGACCTGACCTTGTCCTCTGCAAAGGATCGAGTAGGAGATGGGAGTACCTCTACCTGAGTCGGCGAGGTCGTCAATACTGAGTCGACATGCTATCGCCAATAAGCAAGTTTTATGGCCAGAAGGAAGGATGACGGAGGCATGCGACCACGGGTCATAGTTAACTGCGCCATGACTGCCGACGGCAAGCTGGCCGGCCGGTCCAGGAGACAGTTACGCATTTCATCTCCTCAGGATATGGAGAGGGTGAGGGAACTGCGCGCCTCCTCTGATGCCATATTGGTGGGCGTAGGTACGGTATTGGCTGATGATCCTCACCTTACCATCAAGGGACTTCCTCCAGAAAGTAACCCGTTGCGCATAGTCCTGGACTCCAATGGGCGCACGCCTTCAGGAGCCAGGGTCCTTGACGCCAGGGCGAGGACGATAATTGTCACAACAGAGGAGTGTGAGCGCACCTGGCCAGGAGCGGAAACGATAAGATGTGGCCGGGGCAGAGTGGATGCGGCCAGACTGCTCGATCTCCTCGGCGAGCGCGGCGTCGACACACTTATGGTAGAGGGTGGGGGGGAGATCATCTTCTCATTCTTCCAGGCCGGTCTTGTCGACCAATATCTGGTATTCGTTGGCAGCCAGGTGGTTGGAGGGCGGGATTCACCAACCCCTGCCGACGGTGATGGACTGCCCGAAGAGAGCGCCGTACGGCTGCGGCTTACGGGCAGCGAAGTGCTGGGTGACGGCATCCTGCTCAGCTATGAGGTCGCCAATGGTTGAGCGCAAGTTTCTGGCCGATGAAATGCTGGGCTCGCTGGCTCGATGGTTGCGCATTATGGGATACGATACCTCCTATGCCCGGGACATGGCTGATAATGATATCCTTTCCCAGGCACAGAAAGAAGGTAGGATCATTCTCACCAGGGACCGCCAGCTCGCCGAGAGGGCCAGTATGGATGGCATGTTCATTCAAAGCGACGATGACGCTGAGCAGCTGAGACAGGTTATACGTCGGTACGCCCTCTATTTCGATGAGGAGAGTACACGATGTGCCCGCTGCAATGGCTTGCTATCCATTAAACAGCGTTCAGAGGTTGAGAGTCGCGTTCCACCCAGGGTACTGGAGCGTCAGGAGGAGTTTCAGGTATGCTCGTTATGCGGGCAGATATACTGGAAGGGGACTCATTGGAGAGACATACGTAAGCGGATAGCACTGGCGCTGGACAGGGCTAGAGTAGATAATAGTCCTCGCTGACCACCTTACCTGTGCCAGCATTGATTATCAGCGCGCCGTGAATTCCTTCCACGCACCATATGGGTATGAAAAATATTCCCATATCATGGAGCTCGATATCTTCCTCTCGAGGGGCGACCCTACGCTTCTCCGTCAGAGTGACATGGTCCTCCTCGCGCACTTGCTCCTTCTCGAAAGTATGCACTCGCACCAGTTCAAGACAGGCCGCCCGCTGGGCATCAGCGCCAGAGATCGTGGGTTCAAGCCTCCGGTGGCTGGTCTCCAGTGCATACACGAGCTCGTTTCCTTCTTCCCATGACTCTACCTTGCTAGTCAAACCATTGACAGAGAGTATCCCTCTCTCCACGCCAACCCGCCGGCCATCCATGTATAGGGGACATGTGTATTCGAACACGTAATGAGGCACCAGCTCAAGCTCATGGCGGAAGCCAGCCACGGTCTCTCTAGCCAATTCTCTTACATCGTCCACTGAGAGTATCGGCCGGACAATGCGCTCCCCCACCAGGGGGTCTTGGAGGGAATTTAGCTGCTCTGCGGATATAATTTTGGGGAAGTCTGTGGAGACCAGCTCGTCGACCAATCCGCGATCCTTGATGCCTGCGATGTTCTCAAGGCACGCGCGGCCGATCTCATGTTCCAGGTTCTCTCGGCCCCATACAGAGATGGAACAATCGACAGCACCGATAAAGGCTGGTGAAAGGGGCTCCAAGGTGGCAATCACCTTCTTACCGGGGAAGTCCGCGAAGCGTGCCGCAAATGCATCCACTATCTTCCAGTCCATCGTGTGGAGGAGACAGAACACAGCCCTGATCTCTCCCCTCTGGGCAAATAGGTAGCCCTCCTGCTCCGATAATTCGAAATTGCGCGCCCGCAATATCTCAACAACAATCGTCTGGAGAGAGGTCAGGACAGCACCTTCGCCCCCCATCAGGATGAGTCCATATTAACGTTGCTAGGTATGACTCGCAGAGGCGATCTGCCTGTCCACAGAATGCTGCTCCGACATCCGCGGGCTGTCCCGCCATGGCGTAAGGGGGCCAGGACTTTTCTAATACTTTCAAATCATATAATCCTGCTCGATCACCATGGCTCAGTACGATGTCCAAGAAATATCAAAAGGCGTACACTGGGTAGGGGTAAGGGACTGGGACCGGAGGATGTTCGACGAGCTCATCCCCCTTCCACAAGGCACCACCTACAACGCCTACCTGGTGCGTGGCGAGAAGACCGCCCTCATTGATACTGTCAACCCGGGGTTCGAGAACGAGCTGCTGGCCAAGATAACCATGGTCATGAACCCGGCCGAGATCGATTACATTGTTATGAACCATGCCGAGCCGGACCATGCCGGCTCAATACCCTTCATGCTGGAGCAATGCCCCCGGGCAAAGCTGATTACCACCAAGAAGGGGGCCAGAATGGCAGAGCTTTACTTCGGAGCGACCGCAGACCGCACCATCGTGGTCAAGGATGGTGACGTTATTGACCTGGGCGGGCGGATCCTACGCTTCGCCGAGGCTCCCTGGCTGCACTGGCCAGAGACCATGTTCACCTTCCTGGAGGGGGAGAGGGTGTTGTTCTCGTGCGATTTCTTCGGCGCCCATACCGCCAAGGGTTTGTGGGACGATGAGAATGAAGAATTGTACTCTCACGCCCAGAGTTACTTCGGAGAGATCATGATGCCTTTCCGCAAGTTTGGACGGCGAGGAGTGGAGAAGGCCAGGGAGCTTGATCCCCTCATCATTGCTCCCAGTCATGGACCGATGCACCGGCATCCCGAGAATATCCTGGGGCTGTACCATCGCTGGACCAGTGGGGAGACGAGGAATAAGGCAATCATCGCTTATGTGAGCATGTGGTCTGCCACTCGGGCCCTTGTCCGGACGATGTCTGAGCGACTGGCTGCAGAGGGAGTGGAGGTTGTTCAGTACGATCTGCCCTGTTCCGATATAGGGGAGATCGCCAAGGACCTGGTGGACGCCCGGGCCATCATATTGGGATCCCCGGCCTTCCTGGGAGGTATGCATCCTCAGGCCGTGTACGCAGCCACGCTGGTCAAGGCCCTGCGTCCCCCTGCCAAGTTTGCAGCAGTCCTGTCCAGTTTCGGATGGGGCGGCGGAGCCGTGAAACAGGCTGGGGAGATCCTGGGCCCTACTGGTATGGAGATCGTGGGAACGGTAGAGATGGGAGGTCCCCCCACGGAAGCTGAGCACTCGGCAGTCGCTCAACTGGCCAAGGACCTTGCGGCCCGTATGAGTGAATGAGAAGAGAGACCGCTGGGCAACGTTGCTCATTCGTCAATGGCCAGCGTTCGGGCGGCATCCATTGGGGAGAGTTTGCGTCGGCGAGCCTCCTCCCTTACTACCCCCATGATGCGTAAGTAAAGCTCAAAGCTGCCATCCCGCCGCCGAAGCACCCGCCCCAGCGAGGTCTCCAGATCCTCCTTCTTCCTATGCGACGCTATCGCCTCCCGGAGGAGCGCCAGCTCCTCCTCACTCAGCAATGTTATTCCTCCACCACCCGAAGGAAGTTCCTAAAAATGTCATGACCATGCTCGGTGTTCTCCACCTCGGGATGGAACTGCAGGCCATAGAGCGGCCGATCCCTGACCTTGACCGCTTCCACCTGACAGTTATCGGAGTGAGCTAGTATCTCAAAGGTGTCTGGAAGCCGGAGGACCTCATCGTTATGACTCGCCCACACCACAAACTCGCGGGGCAGTCCCTCGAAGAGATCATTGGGCCTGTCAACATACAGCGTTGTCTTACCATACTCTGGACTCCGGGCAGGGCCAGTAGCGCCACCGAGGTGATTTACCATTAGGTGGAAACCAGCACATATGGCTAGAATTGGGACGCCAGCATGGTCAATGTATTCACTGTTAAGACCCATGCGATCCCCTTCAAGGGCCACCGAAGGGGATCCTCCCGAAAGGACCAGCGCATCCACATCCAACTGGTCAAGAGGGGTTGTGTTGGGGATCACTTTCGTCTCCACGCCCAGATACTTTAGGACCCTCCACTCTCGGTGGGTCCATTGTCCACCATTATCCACCACGTAGACGCGCATGTATCAAGACTACGAGATGGGGATAATTAAGCTGTGCGATGCCCCGTCGGATAACGAAGCTCGGGGACCAACATTTAAGAGCGGCCCAGCCTTGCCAATAATCATGGAAGCGGTCCTGTTCGACCTCGGACATACCCTTATCGATTACTACTGTGACTGGAAGAATACAGAGCGGAGGGGAGTGGACCGCATATATGCGCTGGTCAGTGAGATCTCCCCCGCCCCGGTTGACCAAACCGAGTTTACAGCATTTCTATTACAGCTACTGGAGCGAGCAAGAGATGCAAAGGCCAAGACCCTGGTCGAGATCCCCCTGGCGGAGATTATGGGGCAGTGCCTGGATCGCTACGGCTGCCTTGACGAGACCAACCTCCAGGAAAGTCTGGAGATATTCTATGGAGTGCTGCTGGAAGAGCGCACGCTTGTTCCCGGAGCGAAGGAGCTTTTGGAAAGTATCAAGGAGCGTGGGCTTGTCGTAGGCCTCATCTCTGATGTCGCCTGGGGCTTGCCCTCGGAATTTCCCCTCAGAGATCTTCAGCATTTTGGGCTCGAACAATACTTCGACGATATGGTATTCAGCACCGATGTTGGGCTGCGTAAACCTCATCCCAAGATATTCAAGATCGCCCTGTCCAACCTGGGAGTCTCGGCGTCCCGGTCGGTGTATATAGGGAACTCGCTGCGGCAGGACATCAAGGGCGCCAAAGGAGTGGGCATGAGGGCAGTGTTGAAGAGATCGATACACTGTCCCTATGAGGAGGGAGTGGTCCCGGATCACTCCATTTCCAGCCTGGAAGAGGTGCTAGAGATAATCGATCAAGGCGATGTGTGCCGCAATCAGAGAGCAAGGAAGTAATTGGGAGCATCTCTCATATGATGGGATGAAAGTTAGAATGCGGTTCGAGTTTCCAAGGAGTCTTGGCTCACCCTGGATAATCGCCCTGCATATCTGAAGTGTTTTTAGGGCCGTGTTGACCGGGCGCCGAGGGTGCTGAGTGGCTTTTAGAACTGGTGAAGAAAGAGGCACAGCCGTTGAGCCATGATAACTCTCAGAAATGTCGCCCACTCTAGAGATTCTTTCAAAAAAAAGAGTTGATGCCAGCCCCCTTTGTCAATGAGATCACAAGACGGGGGCGGCATATTCTTGCATCACGGGCTTAATGACTAGGCCACCTCGTCATTGTGAGGATTGCCTCCCAACGGCATGGGATAGGCCTGAGCGCTATACATTGACGCCCTGCAGGAAATGCGCCCCCGCGTCAATGGAATAGGGGCTTCCCATGAACCTACACCTCCCGTGCAGGGAATGCCCATAGAAAGGGGCCCCTTCACATCCATGTGGGTGATGCCCGGTCACTCCCACTCTATAGTGCCAGGCGGCTTGTTGGTGATGTCGTAAACCACCCTGTTAACATCCTTCTTCATCGTGTTGGTGATGCGAACAGAGATACGTTCCAGGACTTCATGAGGAATCCGGGAATAGGCAGCGGTCATGCCATCAACGGACTCTACTGCACGCACGGCGATCGTACGCCCATAGGCACGGACGTCCCCATGGACGCCCACAGACTGACATGGTAACAGGACGGCGAAGTATTGCCAGGGCAGCTCCATCTTGCCGGCCGCCGCGGCCTTCTCCAGCTCTTCCTCCACAATGGCGCAGGCCTCCCTGACGATGGCAACCGAGCTACGGTTCACCTCTCCGATGATCCGGACGGCCAGGGCAGGGCCTGGGAACGGCTGCCTCTCCGCTACCTCGATCTTCAGGCAGCGCGCGACCTGGCGTACTTCATCCTTATATAGATCTCGAAGCGGCTCAACCAGCTTCAGATCCATATCCTCTGGCAATCCACCGACGTTGTGGTGACTCTTGATGGTGTCCCTGACCCCATCGCCGCTTTCGATCCAGTCAGGTGCGATGGTTCCCTGGACCAGATACCTGGCCCCATAGTCCCTGGCCACCCGCTCGAATACGCGGATGAATTGTTCACCGATGATCTTGCGCTTCCGTTCTGGCTCGATTACGCCCTTCATGGCATCGAAGAACTCATCGGAGGCATCTATGACTCGATAGTTCACACCCAGCTTGGCGAGAATGTCGCTCACCGCTTCGGTCTCGCCCTTGCGCATGAATCCATTGTTCACGTATACCGTGAGCAGGCGATCCCCAATTGCCCTGGACACCATGGCTGTCGCCACGGTGCTGTCCACTCCCCCAGAGCAGGCGATGATCGCTTTTCCATCGATCTGTGACCTGAGTTCATCGATCTTCTGGCTGACGAATGATTCGGCATCAAACATTCTTGCTCAACTCCTCAGAATCTCGCTCTATCGACTCGGCCATCTCTCGTCGGTGCGCAATCAACCGGGCGGCGAGCTGTTGATCGCTCAGGGCCAGGATCTGAGCCGCCAGAATGGCGGCGTTCTCGCCGCGGTCCAGCCCCACTGTCGCCACGGGTACGCCCTTGGGCATCTGGACGACGCTTAGGATGGCGTCGAGATTGACCTTGCCGCTTACCGGAACGCCTATGACCGGCCGGACGGTCTCGGCAGCCACCGCCCCGGGCAAGGCGGCAGACAGACCGGCAATGGCAATGAATACCTCTGCATCGGAGGTTTTGGCCAGCTCGCGGACACGATCAGGAGTGCGATGGGCTGAGGCGACCACCGTCTGATGGGTGACCTCAAGAGCATCGAGCATCTCAGCAGCTTTCATGGCCACTGGAGCGTCACTCTTGCTGCCCAGAATGATAAGGACTTTAGGCATGATGGCATGCAATCCCTGTTCGACTAAAAAAGGTTGTGTTGGAAGGGGTTTGAAGAATTCTGGCTCACGACTTCATTATGGCCAATAGGAAGGCGCCGATCGCGATTAGGGCGCCAATTGCCGCGGCCAGGATGTTAACGAATGCGGTCCAAACGACGTCGGTGATGGCCACATCAATGAAACCAGAGTAGTCCATGAATACCCATAGGACGCCAACTAGCAGGCCAACGACAAGAAGTACAGCCCCGATGATCCGGCTCTTGCCACTACCGAAATAAGCAGTGAAGATACCGGCTAACACCAGGAATAGACCTAGTGTCAATAGCATTACTGTTATGAAATCCATTAGTTCCATTTTTTCACCTATATTCAGAACTTAATTCCTGTGAGTGTCTTGGTGTCGATGACCCCGGGGATCGAGCGGATATTATCCACAACTACTTGCCCAAGGAGGTTGAAATCGGAGGCTTCCACCTTGGCGATGAGGTCAAACTCACCAAAGAGTGGGTGAAGCTCCACTACCTCCTTTACCTTAAGGAGTTCGTTGTAAACCTCGTGCTCCTTAGCAGGCGCGGTACTGATCAATACGAACCCTATTGCCAAACTCTCACCTGCAAACCAGTAGCTTATGTTCAATAATAAAATTTTCGACCGAAGAAATTGCTGGCGTTGGAGCGTTAAAGCTGCGCAAGAATGGGCTCGGCACGCTCCTCCACCATCTCCCAGGTGGGAACATTTCCCACCCCTCCAATGGCCTCTAGAATGAATGAGGCGGCTGCGTTGCCATAGGCCACTGACTCTTCCAGGCTGTGACCATAGTAACGCCCCGCGTAGAAACCTCCTCGGAATGCATCACCAGCGCCGGTGGGATCGATTATTCTGGAAGGATGCGCCGCCGGCACCGAACGAGAACCCCTGGCCGTATAGAGTATGCTTCCCTTCCCTCCCCGCGTGTTGATCAGCGCCTTGAGACCATCTATGAGGCCCTCCGGCCGCTTCTCACCCATATAGCGAAGGGCGGTTTGCAGCTCGTTGGCATTGCAGAAAAAATTATCCGCCATGGCTAGCCCGCGAGGGAAAGTCTCCCTTGACCAGATATGGTGGATCTCTTGCGCCGGATCGAATGATATCTCCTTGCCCATGGCCCTCATCTGCTCCATCAAACGCAGATAATATCCCGGCCGACCAGTGGAGATGTGGATCAGCTTACCCCGCTTAGCCTGGGCGGTTTGCAGTTCGAAGTTATCTATATGTCCCATTGGCCCCTGATATACATATGCGATCTGGTTCTGCTGGCTGTCAGTGACGATGAGTACTGTGGAGGTCTCGTAGCCATCCACCATCACGATGTCAGAGATATCCACGCCCTTCGATTCCAGGTTCCGCCGGAACTCCGGAGGCAGGTCTGACCCGACATAGGATACCAACGCGGTGGGGACGCCAAGGGAGGCGGCCACGGTGGCAATGTTGGCGCCGGTGCCTCCAAAGTAACAATGCTTCTCCGTTATGTCCACCGAGGTGTTGGGGTCAGGAAAATGGTCCAGGGACATGATCTGGTCCAGGCAAACATGCCCATAGACCACAAGGAATGGCCTCATGTGCCCTCTTGCCAGCCCTTCAAATAACTCCGTTGCTCGGCGGTCAGCTCATCGATCTGTACGCCCATGACATTCAACTTTGTCCGGGCGACCAGCTGATCTAGCTCCCTCGGAACATTGTATACCCTGGGCTCCATGCGAGCATGGTTCTTGACAAGATACTCCAATCCAAGCGCCTGGATGGAGAAGCTCATATCCATGATCTCCACCGGGTGCCCCTGCCCAGCAGCCAGATTCATTAGGCGCCCCTCGGCGATGAGATAGGCCTTCCTGCCATCGGGGAATGCATACCGGTTGACTGATTCACGGACCTTCGTTGGAGGGCCAGCGAGCCGCTCCAGCGCCGTCTTGGATATCTCATTGTCGAAGTGACCGCTATTTCCCATCACGCAGCCGTCCTTCAGCACCTCAAGATGTTCCTGCCGGAGGATGTCCTTGTTGCCGGTAGCGGAGATTATTATGTCCGCTACTTTGGCCGCCTCGATCATGGGCATCACCTCGAAGCCGTCCATCTTGGCCTCGATGGCGCGCACCGGGTCGATCTCGGTCACAATGACGCTTGCCCCAAGCCCCTTTGCCCGCATGGCAATGCCTCGCCCACACCACCCATAGCCAGCGACGACAAGGCGTTTTCCTGCTATCAGGAGATTGGTGGAATTCATGAAGCCGTCGAAGGTCGACTGCCCGGTCCCATAGCGATTATCGAACATGAACTTCATGTGGGCGTCGTTTACGGACATCACCGGGAAGCGAAGGACCTTCTCTTCAGCCATGGCACGCAACCGCATAACCCCGGTGGTGGTCTCCTCGTTGCCTCCCTTTACATTGGGAAGATGTTCCCGGCGGGAGGTATGGAGAATGGTGATCAGGTCCGCGCCGTCATCGATTACAAAGTCTGGCCCCATATCCAAGACGGCATTTAGGTTGGAATAATACTCCTCATTGGACTCTCCCTTCTTGGCAAAGGTCTCCAGCCCGTAATGTTGCCGCAGGGCCAGGGAGACAGAGTCATCGGTGGAGAGGGGGTTGCATGAGGCCAGCCGCACCTTCGCTCCAGCTTCGGCAAGGGCCAGGGCAAGCATGCCTGTCTTGGCCTCCACATGGAGAGCCATGCCTACCTTCAGCCCTTTCAAGGTCTGCTCGCTGGCGAGACGATCACGAATGCTCGCCAGCACCCCCATGTGCGCACGTGCCCATTCTAGCCTTCTTATGCCCTTCTCAAGCATCTCACCCAAAGTAACACCTCCCAGGGGATTGAGAAGTTGTCTATTATTTGTTTGGGGCAGGTTCGAGAAGGGCGCACATGGCCTTGCGCATGCGTTCTAGGTTGCGGGCGTTGTTGAAATCAGAGATGAGCGCACGCCGCTCTTCTGGCCGATCCCTGAGCTCATTGACATGACGTTCGATGTTGGGTACCGCCCGGGTGAGTTCGTCCACCACAGCCACAGAGGACTCTGCGGCAGTGCGTGACAATGGATTAAGATCTATGGCCAGAACTACCTTTCCTGCTCGGGCCAGTGCCCCAGCGCGGTCCCCGTCTTCCAGGGGAATGAGGACGACGTCGGCCTGATATGTTCCTTCAGTGGCGCATCGAGCGCGGTCGGAGGCTATGCCGTCAAGTCGAGACTCTTGCCTACGTCCCAGCAGGTCCCTGGCCCCGGCAGCTTCCAGATAGCGGCATACCCTCTCCACTCTCTCGGTAGAATAGTGGAATAGGTTGACCTCCATCCGCGCGGGGATGGCGCGGGCAAGCGAGATCAGGGCCTCGGCGCACAGTCCGGTGGCATTGCCATTTACGGAAATGACCGGGTGAGAGGCCTCAAGGAGATGGGCGGCGGCGACCCGGGCGGCGGCGTCGGCCACAGGAATTGTGCGTTCGCCCAATAGGTAATCGAACGCTTCCCCCCGGCCGTGGGCGATGAGCCCGGTGGGAGCAACTATTCCCTCATCGACAAGCCGGGACATCCTCTCCCGGGTAACAAGTGATCTGTAACGTGGGTGGTCCTTGGAGATCTCCATGTCCCAACGAACCATCACATCCCCTATCAAACTTGCTCATGGGTGACCGTTTGCGGATGTCGTATCCGTACCTTCGATGTCTTATTCGAGACATGAAAAAATTAAAAAGCCTATCGTATAGTTTAAATAGTTGTTTTCTAATGTACTTGAACATACCGGTCGGGATAGTTGACCTGGTGACATTATGAGAATTTTGGGTGTGATCCAGGACATAACATATGATGGAAGACTCGTAGTGAGGGGGGGTTTCGCTCCCCGTCCGAGAGATAGGGTCATGGATTATAGGAAGAGACCACTGGGGCAAGTTAGGAGGGTATTCGGGCCAGTGGACTCGCCGTACGTCATCATAGAGCCGACTGGGAGGAACAGCCTGCTTGGTTCCGTGGGGAAGCGGGTTTACATCGAGGAGGTCAAACATTATGGCAAAGGTAAGAGAAGGGGCCGAAGAAATTGAGAAATGCCCAGAGTGCTCTGGGAGGCACCTGGTCAGGGACTATGAGCGGGGCGAGCTGATCTGCGAAGATTGCGGCCTTGTGCTCGACGACCAGTTCATCGACCAGGGACCGGAGTGGAGGGCATTTGACGTGGAGCAGGGGGAGAAGAGAGCCAGGACTGGCGCCCCCATGACGTATACCATTCACGATAAGGGACTTTCCACCGAGATCTCCTGGAAGAACAAGGACAGTTATGGAAAGAGCATTCCTACCCGCAACCGGGCCCAGCTATACAGGTTACGCAAATGGCAACGCCGTATCAGAGTATCCAATGCCACAGAGAGAAACCTTGCCTTCGCACTCAGTGAGCTGGACCGCATGGCCTCAGCTATGGGTTTGCCTCGCAACGTCCGCGAGACCGCGGCCATGATCTACAGGAAAGCCGTCAACAAAAATCTGATTCGTGGGCGAAGCATCGAGGGCGTCGTCGCTGCATCACTATACGCAGCCTGCCGACAGTGTGGCGTCCCCCGTACATTGGACGAGGTCGCCAACTCCTCCAGAGTGAAGCGCAAGGAGATCGGACGAACTTACCGTTTCATGACCCGTGAGCTTAAGCTCAAGCTCATGCCAACTCGCCCTCAGGACTATGTCCAGCGGTTCTGCTCTGAGCTTAAGCTTAGTGGCGAGGTGCAAACCAAGGCCGCCGAGATCCTCAAGGATGCGTCCAAGAAAGAGTTGACCTCGGGACGTGGCCCCACGGGAGTCGCTGCCGCGGCCATATACATCTCTAGCATCCTGTGCAACGAGCGCAGGACGCAGCGCGAGGTGGCGGACGTGGCCGGTGTCACAGAGGTAACCATCCGTAACCGCTACAAGGAGCTGACCGAGAAGCTGGGAATTGAGATCCAGCTTTGAGGTCTAACCCCCCTTCCCCTCTCTATTTTTAAACTAAAATCGTCAAGGCGCTCTCGAAGACCGCTATTCTAGGTCGTCATGGGAGGTCGCTACCTAGCCTGCTCGGTACGAGGCACTCTCATAGGACAAGACGGGTTCGCACTCTACAGGTCCAATAATCGTATGGGGAGACGGCTATGTTGCTAATGGGAGCGGTGATACATCTGGGCCACTTACGGACTGCCAACCTCAGAGGGAGGTGCCCTAGGGCCGCACCCGGACAAGGCGAAGGTACTCTGTGCCCTGTTCACGCACCCATGCAAATAGGATCTCTTTCTTAACCCCATGGGCCAACCGAACCGCCCTTGACATCTCTGGCCACGTGGACTTGTTATCTTCAGGCAGGGCATGGACGAGATAACGGGCATGGATCTTTTCCGGATCGTCCTCATAGACTCGAAAATGGGTGCCATACTTGAAGCCGGTTTTAACCACAAGGCCGCGGGCACGCAGGTCACGGT
Source organism: Methanobacteriota archaeon (assembly GCA_012519255.1). Classification (GTDB taxonomy): domain Archaea; phylum Thermoplasmatota; class Thermoplasmata; order Methanomassiliicoccales; family Methanomassiliicoccaceae; genus DTU008. The sequence goes on from JAAYQQ010000110.1 coordinate 20,047, forward strand.
ATGCCGCCAGACGTAGTTTGAAATCGGGTTGAAACTTCAGAGCGTGTTTCATAAAGCGAGATGAAGAGAGCTTACGGGAGGCTGTGATGGAGCTCACCGTGATCCATCCTTTCTCTAGAAGATGAGCAGTCTCAAGGAGAGAGAGCTGCAACACATTGCCAATGTGCTTACCGTAGAAGCCGTGGTGATGGAGTCTCTCTGACCCGCCCTCATCGAACACCAGGACGCGATCCTCCAGCAGTGAAGCAGGGACTGCCTTGCCATCCCACTGTTCATCCAGCCGCCCCTTGGGCTCATTGCGGTCAGCTCGATAGTATGTCAAATCCCCCTCTTCATCCACCAATGCCAGGAGCAGCTCCTTCCGTGTCCTTTCTGAACGATCCAGATCATTCATGAAATCGGCCATGTTAAGGATGGCGCGTTCGGAGATTGCCGCCACCCAGTACTTGGTGGTTGAGGTGGTAGGGGTACCACCGCGAGGGAATACCCGGAAATCAAAATCTTCCCCGGCCGACTTGACAACGTAGCCACGCTGTCTCAGATCACGATACACTATGTATTTTATCTCAAAATCCCGATGCGCCGCGGCTGCGGCAGCGGTAAGCTCGGCGAGCGTTAGCACCCGGCCGTCTGAAGTTACCTCTAGGCGGGACGACTCTACCAGGTATAGCGCCTCGAGCAATTCCAGCTCTAGGCCCCCTCCCGAGAGGTTGTAACCGTAGTATCCCTTATTATAAATCTGGCTGGCCTCGGTCCGGTCCCCGATGACCACGCTATCCCTGACCAGCTCTCCGGACATGGTTCGGGCAGCACGGCAGATGCTATTAATCTTTTTCCTTGCGCACCTGGGCAAGTATTTATTAGGCAAAAGGTGACTGGTATCTATGTTCACAACCTTTAGTTCATTAGTTGGTGAAGTATATGGCCGAGCTTGATAAGCTCCTCTCTGTTATCGAGAATCCCACTCGCAGACGTATACTGGAAGCGCTGGTGAGGGAACCCCATTATCCACTTCAGCTGTCCAAAGAGTTGGGAATTAGCCAGCAAGCCGTGATGAAGCATCTTAAGGTGCTGGAAGCATATGGCCTGGTCAGGTCCTATCGGGAGGAGAGCGACCTGGGAGGGCCAATGCGAAAGAAGTTCTACCCCGCGCTCAACTTCACTATTGTGGTTGATGTAAGCCCCAATTTGTTCTCCGCCGAGCTCATCTCTCGCAGAGATAACGTCCTGCCAGAGTACGGCAGAGGAGCAGAAAGAGATGATGATTTTGAAGAGAATGTTAAGGCACTTCGCCAGAAGAGCGCCAGTATCGACGCCCAGCTGGAGGAGTTGCGCCACCAGAGAGAGAAGTTGATCAGAGAAAAGGAAAGTATCATGGATGAGGCCAATCGACTGATGACATGCATGGAAGACTATCAGCTGCGTCGGATCATGTATGAGTTCATCAGCCATCCCGAGATGGAACTCTCGGACATCGCTCGAGCACTGTCCATCAGGGACGAGGTGGTCATCCACGCACTGAAAGAGTGGTTGAGAAGTAAGGGGTGATGGAATGGATGAAAAAGAGCTGAAGAGCAGGGCAGAGAAGTACGCCGAGCAGATGGGCAGAATGGCTGCGGAGGCGGGCAAGGCGCTGGACCGTGCCATGTCTATTCTGGAAACGGAGTCTAAGCAAATGTATGAGGACATTTCCAGAGAGGCGAAGCCCCATACCGAGGAAATGAAGAAACTGGCCAAGGATGTCATGGGGGATGTAAGGAATGACATACCTCGCATTCGCGCCGAGCTCAGAGACGTGGAGACTAGGGCAAAAGAGAAGCTACGAGAGTTGCGAGATAAGTAAACCAAACTTTTATATAGAAGTGCAATGTATATTCTCACTCAATGAGTGTACAACTACAAGTTGTCTACACAATCGGTGAAGGCCGGATGGAGCCTGCTCTCCCACAGAGAGAGCGGGTTCCCGTGCCAAAACGCCGATGGAAACCGATAGACCGACCTGAGCGCGGAGTAACGATGGAACACCAGTGCATAAGGGGAGAACGGAACAGAGTGGCACTCCTGCTGTGGAGTGGGAATTAAATAAGCGCACCACTCAAAAAGGGAAGTGATGGGAATGGATACATCTGAGAAGGTATTGAGGGTCGCTGAGGCCAAGTCCAAGGACGCCGAGCGGGGCATCGCCCGTATCGACCCCGAGGTCATGGACATCTTGGGAATAACTGCAGGCGACGTTATACAGATTGAGGGCAAGAGAAGAAGCGTGGCCATCGTGTGGCCGGGCTATCCTGAGGACGCCAACCGCGGCGTGATACGCATCGATGGCGCCATCCGGCGCAATGCCGGTGTAAGCATCGATGAGAAGGTGGCCATCCGCAAGATCGCGGTCAAGGAAGCTAGGAAGATCACCTTCGCCCCCACTGAGCCTCTGCGCATAATGGGAGGGGAAGAGTTCCTAAGCCAGACTCTGGAGGGGCGAGCGGTCACCCGCGGTGACGTTATCCAGATTAATGTAATGGGCAGAAGGATCGATCTCGTTGTTGTTTCCTATTCTCCCACTTCTGACGCGGTCTTGATGCATCGCACCACCGAGGTCAAGATCAGCGAGAAGCCTGTAAAGGAGGGCGTGGCCAATATTCCCAAGGTCACCTATGAGGACATTGGTGGACTTGGAGATGAGGTCAAACGCGTACGTGAGATGATCGAGCTGCCGCTCCGCCATCCCGAGTTGTTCGAACGCCTTGGTGTCGAAGCGCCCAAGGGCGTGCTGCTGCATGGCCCACCCGGAACGGGAAAGACGCTGCTGGCCAAGGCGGTGGCCGGTGAGACCAACGCCAACTTCGTGTCCATCGGCGGGCCAGAGATAATGAGCAAGTTCTATGGTGAGTCGGAGGAGCGCCTTCGTGACATCTTCAAGCAGGCCCAGGAGAACGCGCCGACCATCATATTCATCGATGAGATCGATTCCATCGCTCCCAAGCGGGAGGAGGTGACTGGAGAGACAGAACGCCGCGTGGTCGCACAGCTGCTTTCACTCATGGACGGACTGGAACCCCGTGTAAAGGTAGTGGTCATTGGAGCGACCAATCGACCCAACGCCCTGGATCCGGCGCTGCGCCGGCCGGGTCGGTTCGACCGAGAGATCGAGATCAACCCGCCCAACCGCGACGGCCGGCTGGATATCCTTCAGATCCATACCAGAGGCATGCCTCTAGAGGATGATGTCTCGCTGGAGAGCCTCGCCGACCTGACCCATGGTTACGTGGGTGCAGACCTGTCAGCACTTACTCGAGAGGCGGCCATGCATGCCATCCGCAGGATCCTTCCCGAACTCGATCTTGACATAGAGCAGATCCCCGTGGATGTGCTCATGAGCCTGACCGTCACGCGGGAGGATTTCATCTCTGCCCTGAGAGAGATGCAACCATCTTCGCTGCGGGAGGTGTTCGTCGAGTCGCCCAATATCCATTGGGATCAGGTGGGCGGCCTTGTTGATGCCAAGCGGGAGCTGCAGGAGGCGGTGGAATGGCCACTCAAGTTCGGCGATGTGTTCGAACATTTCAACGCAGCGCCGCCCAAGGGCGTGCTGCTGTACGGCCCGCCCGGAACGGGAAAGACGCTGATGGCCAAGGCGGTGGCTACCGAGTCAGAGGCCAACTTCATCAACGTCAAGGGACCGGAGTTCCTTAGCAAATGGGTGGGCGAGTCAGAGAAGGCGGTCAGGGAGACCTTCCGAAAAGCCAGACAGGCCGCGCCATGCATTATCTTCATGGATGAGATCGATTCCATAGCCCCAATTAGGGGAGGAGGATCGGATTCGCATGTCACCGAACGGGTGATATCTCAGATGCTTACCGAGATCGATGGACTGCAGAGTCTGCACAACGTGGTCGTGATCGCCGCCACCAACCGGCCAGACATGCTAGACCCTGCGTTGCTGCGTCCCGGCAGGTTTGATCGGCTGGTGCGCATACCGGCACCAGACCTGGAGGGCAGGAAGCACATCCTAAGGATCCATACCAGCAAGAAACCCCTAGCCGAGGACGTTGACCTAAACGAGCTTGCCAAGAAGACCGATGGTTACAGCGGAGCAGATCTGGCTGCCCTGGCCAATGAGGCCGTCATGCTGACCATTCGTAAGGCGGTGCAGGATGGCGTGAAGCCGGAGGATATTATCGATCAGAAGCTCACCATGGCCACCTTCCGGGAGGCCCTGGAGAAGGTAAAGCCAATGGCACGCACTGATCTGGGTAAGTTCCAGAGAATCGCCGAGGACTATGTTTACGTGAGGTGAAAAAAATGAGTGAAGAAAGAAGAAGACGTCGCAGGGACCCTTGGGACGACCTGTTCGGCTCGTTCAGCCTGGACTTCGACATGATGCGCCAGCGTATGGATGAGCTCATGGACCAATTCATGAGGGGGGAGCTCCCACAGGTGAGCGAGCCAATGATCTATGGATTCTCTATGCGAGTTGGACCAGACGGGAGGCCGCGCATTCAGCAGTTTGGCAACGCCATCCCTCCAGAATCACCAGAAGAGCAGGGAAGGCGTGAGCCACTGACCGACATTATTGAAGAACAGGATAGGGTGCGCGTAGTGGTCGAGCTGCCTGGAGTGGATAAGGATGATATCCAGCTCCATGCCGAGGACCGCTTCCTTGATATCGATGTGGATAGAGAGGATCGTAAGTTCTCCAAGCAGCTCAAGCTACCCTGCGCGGTGGATCCCGACTCGGCCCGGGCAACTTACAAGAATGGTGTGCTTGACATCACTCTTGCCCGCTTGCCGCCGAAGAAACGGGGACGGTCCATCAAGATCGATTCCCGGTAAACCCAATCCTTTTCCCCATTTTTATCATATTTATACCAGTCCCTTCTCAGTTTAAACAATCTTCTTATAGAACTGTAGAAGTATACCAGATTGTGCACAGGGATGAATTGATAGAAGCAGTCCGTTCAATATTGGCGCGTTCGGGCTTCTATGTCTCTCAGCCCCTGAACATGCGGGGCATCAGCTTTGACATCGTAGCCCGCCTGGACAATCGTCTGCTCATCATCAAGATCCTAAGCAACGTAGACGCATTCTCCAAGGAGAACGCCGAAGAGATGACCATATTAGCCGAGGCTCTGGAGGCATCGCCCCTTCTGATAGGCGAGCGCTCCGGCTCCGGCGAGATCGAAGAGAGTATCGTGTACTCTCGTTTTGGCATCCCCATTATATCACTGAGGACGCTGGCCGACCATCTTTTGGAGGGAGTTCCCCCCTTCATCTTCGCCGCGCCTGGCGGATTGTATGTAAAACTCGATGGCGATCTGCTACGCCAGATGAGGGAGATGCATAGCATCTCACTGGGCACACTGGCGGAAATCGCCGGCGTATCACGTCGCACCATCCAGATGTATGAGAGCGGGATGGGTGCCATGATAGATGTGGCCATTCGACTCGAGGAATTTCTCCAACGACCCATTGTGACCGCCGTCGATCCATTCGCTCCACCTGCGCCGCGGGCCAAGGAACGGCGCACCAGGCCACGCCGGGAGATGAGGACTGACATCTTCGGCCAGGAAGTGTTCAGATACTTGACGACGTTGGGCTTCTCCATTCAGCCGACGGTAAGATGCCCATTCGAAGCACTATCCAAGGATGAGGAGGTCGTCATCCTCACCGGGCTTGGCAATGATGAGAGCAAGTTAGTTGAGAAGGCCGCAGTGGTGCAGGATATCGCCAGGATCGCAGAGCGATGTTCAGTTATCATCATCGAGCGTTCCGGTTCGAGGACCAACATCGGCGGAACTGCCGTCGTGGGTAAGGATGAGCTCAGGAAACTTACCGAGTCGATCCGCCTTTATGAGCTGGTCAATGAGAGGAGCGAGGATGATAGAGGTAAGAGCCGATAATGCCAAGATCGTCATCTTACCGGTCATAAAGGGATTGGTTGCGGACGGCGACGCCGCCGCCAGGGCGATCCGCGAGGCACTCCCGGATGCGGTGGGAGTGTCCCTCTCCAGAGAGGAGTTGGCCGCACTGCGCGACAAGAGCGTCTACGATGATTATGAGATGGGCACTCTTGAAAAGGTGTATGCGGAGCGCCTCTCTGAGTTTGGCGAGGTGGAGCTGCCATCACCATGCTTCGTCAGCGCTCTGGACACCTGCGTTGAGCTATGTATACCGATCATTCCGCTGGACATGAACGATGTCGATTTTACCGAAGCGTACTGCGAGTGTGTAAAGGCTACAGATATTGTTCGCGAGTCGTTCTTTACCCGCCGTGCCAGGCGAAGCAGGTTCGATCTTACATCGCCTCAGGCCTTTGTCCAGGACTGGGATAGAAAGGTCAATCGCTCCAGGGGCTTCCATGAGCTGGAGAGGCTACGGGAGGAGCATATGGCCATGGCGTTGCGCAAGATGACCAGAAAGTATCACAACATTCTCGCGGTGGTTGAGGCGGAACGGGCCGATGGTGTCGGGGATCAGCTCAACACCACCAGCCGCAGAGATTAGATACCCGCTTTGTGCTCAAGGCAAAACGAGTTATGCAGCGGATTAATTATTTTGGAGCTTGCCGAGATATATGGACCTTATCTCCGTTGCAGCGACGTCGATAGTAACAGCCTTTCTGATTGTGGACATGCCATCCTCATCAACGTCGTTGGTGAATAGTATAAGATTTTTGCCAGAAGCGATCACGATGTCCGCATCTCCATCGCCATCTACATCGCCCACTGCCATGCAAACGTCCCCTTGATAGTTGATATTGTACGAAGATGTTGCGTCTATCAATATTGGCGGATCGTAACCCGATGACGTCTGGTTTATCATATAGATCCCATCAGTAGTGCCAACAACGATATCCATTAATCCATTGCAACTGTGAAACTTTCCTGCACCGATGGTGAGGATATCACTTGGGAAGTTGTTTGAGGTTATTTTGGGCGCAGGCCGCCCTCCGTCGACGGGCAGTAGATTTCCTTCCCCATCATTAAGGCAGACCCAGACATTGCTCTTATCACTAATCAACATGTCCGGGCCATTCGCCCCATCCATGTCCGCGACGCGTATCGATGTCACTGAACCAATGGGATCGTTAGATATTGATGTGGTATTGATACACATCCGCTGGATGAACAGTGAAGTGTTATCATATGGATGGCGATTGTTATCGACAGCCCGAATCGTGATGCTAGAGACTTCTGATGGAGTGGCTCCGATAATACCACTATATTTCCGTATTTCAGGTGAGTCTACTACGAGTGGAGTGCTGAAGTCACTAAAAGAGTTCTGCCCGGCCCACTTATATTGGAATGTAAAGGTATCGTAATCGATCACGTCGCTCACATTGGCGCCCACATTGGCACAGATATCAAAGGTATTCATGGTGCTCTGAGGTATGTTATTGAATGTCCACTCATGCTCCATCTGGTAGTAGTCTCCGGGGAATTCTACCTCAATGTAAAAATCGTAAATGAAGATATTCTTATTGCCATAATTCGTCAGACTAAAGTGTAGCGTTTTGAGATCTTCCAGAGTGTTGACGTTGGGCAGAGATATCTCGATTGGACCTGACGGAGAAACTTGGGCGGGGTCTAGCTTATGTAGATCGACGAAGGCATCTCCATCATGGGCCCACTTAATACAGGGAACATTATTGTAACTCTTCTCGACTCTATAATCGATAATCAAAGTTGCTTGGTTGAATGGGGACTCTGTTACAGGGAGCCATTGGTCCACGGCTAATATGCCATTTTTTGGGACCAATACGCTATCACCGTGATCCTTATATTCATCTCCCTCCTGTCGGATATATTGTAGATCAGGCGTTGGCCTGGTGTTGGACCGGCCTGGGCCCTTCTTCTCCCACAATTGCTCATATCCCGTCCCATCCCAGGCCGTGCTACTGAAGTCGCCCTGAGAGACATAAGAATACGTGTTCCTCTCACTCTCTGCTGATCTATGCTCGAAAGAGAGCATGCCGCCTGTGTACTGCTGGGAGCTCCACGAGATCCCCATGTTGTTAGAACTCTTCCAGATGAGGACTCCACCAGACTCGTAGCCTACCAGCACATCCATTCCGCTGAGATATCCCTGAGTAGCGACGATATTCCTACTGTCACAGGCCGCAATGCTGGTGACACGGGAAGTTGGACTCGGTCTCTTTTCATCCTCAATCTGATAATATGTCCACACACCATCATTGCGATAGTAGCCAACAGAGCCATCGTCATAGCCTACGATGACGTCCACGCTGTTGTCACTGTCGACGTAGCCCAACTCCATTGCAGTGATTTTGCCCTTCCCTACTTCCTCTATGGGGCGAGGGGACCACTGGCCATTGTTTAGATACATGTATATGTACTTGGAGTCGAGCACAGCAACAACATCGTTCCTGCCATTGTTGTTTATATCCCCCAGCCTGACGAGCGTAGCCGAACTATAATCAGTAGTATGCTTGCCCGCCCAGGGAGCGATGAAGTCAGGCGGTACCCATTGATTGTCGTTCTTGTAATAGTTTATGAGAGATCCGGCTGCCCAGCCTCCTTTGACAGCATCAATTCCAGTCACCATGTCTAAAATGATCTTGGGCGAGGTGACATTGATGGTCTTGATCAATAGGTGACTTTCTCTTTCGGTATGGAACATGTCGTATCGAAGCGTATACGAACTTTTCCCTGGTATCCACGGGTCTTGGTGTGCAAGGCCTAGCCTAATCTTGAACTTATACGTGGTGGGGCCATCATAACCAATATCAGGATTGGAATACTCAATGGCAGTAACAGGGTTGAGATCGTTAGGTTCCTGTCCCGGGATCCTCTTGACCTGCATGTTCCAATTATAGTCGCAGATTTCCACGAGGCCTGTGTCAGAGAGTGGCTTTCCAGATGTAGAGGTGGTTATCTTCACATAGATCGTCTGGTCAGAGGTAAAATTGGTACACTCGGTCTGATAATTAGGATCTGAGAATGTCTCGAACTTGGGAAACTCTGCACTGCCAACGGTGATGTTTGTCGTAGCGAAGAATACGTTGTTGTTGGGCATCCATGTATCTCTAAGCTGGATTTGCAGCAGATATCGTCCGTTATCCTCAAGTTGGGGGATATTAATCAAAGCAGTATAGATATAATATCCAGAATAATACTCATATGGGTGAAAGATCACATTGGGCGAGGAGACGTCCCAGTATATTTCCCGTGTCTTCGGATCGATTATGTAGAAATCGTTAGCATTCTCCAGATTAACCAAGAACTTGGAGGCTACCACAACGACACCCAAATCCTCGTGATTGAATTGAGTGGTCGGGACAGCGGAGTAGTTCTTTCCCACCCATTCAGAGTATTTGAATACGTTGAGTCCCTGCAACCCGCTATAATAAAGATTTGGGGGTGGAGAGCCACTGCCCCCTATATGATCGCTGCTGGCGTCGTTATAAAGATCCACGGTGAGAGATGCAGTCATGCTGCGGCCGCTCTTATCAAGAGTCTCTATGTATATGGTCCTTGAGCCCCCTCCCATGTCCGCAATCATAAAGGTACTGGACCACCACCCATCTCCGTTTTTATCATTTAGAGGGAGTTCTTGTGGGCCGCCCAGACTAGATACGTCGGCGTAGACGTTCTCAATCTCATTTCCTTCGTCGCGGATATTGACAAATAGGGCGACGGGCTGATTGTTAGTGAAGGTCCGATCCCTCACCCAGATATCTCCGCTTACCCAGGATGCCAGATATCGATCCATAATGACGGGCATCGATGAACCCACATCCTTATCCAGAAGCACTCCTTCCCAGACCACTGAGTTTCCTGAGTTTCCCGCTATATCGACGATCATTACCTTGAGATAGGAAGAACTATCGATGTCACAAAGTCCAGCGGTAGTAGTATCATTGTATACCCAGGTGGAGCCAAGGTTCCACTTTATTCCAATGGAGGGGTCGCTGTCGTGGATGTATTTGATGAAATGTTCATTTTCGGCGAGTAAGATAATGTTCGTGTTGTGATCCTCGAGCACCTGGCCACCGAGGTGCTTTATGGTGATGTTACAATAGGGATTTTCACTGTCTCCGCTATACCTAACCTGCCCCACGAAATCTCCATATGTAGAGGGAGTAGGAGCAGGCATGGAAGACACAAAGTAAAGGATACCGGAGAATAGAGTAACCGTGATGACGAGAATGAGAAGGTTTCCGATGATCTCGGAGACGGCGCTCTGGTTCTTCCAGGACCGCCTCCGCTTCACAGCTCTCGCTGTTCCTGCTCTTCTCTGTTGGGGCCTGTGACAGGCTAGATTATTCTTCCCTGTCGTCATCATATATCTGCCGACCCTGATACTACAAGGCTAGGGTAATTCCGTATATGATTATAAAATATCCATTTATCTCACTTACAATAAATCACTATGATATTTCCATTCGAATATAGCGCTCTCTCGCTTTTATCTACCTCTCCACCCATGCTGATTCATGCTTGAGATCGAGATCAAGACACCTGTAAAGGATCTCAACGAGGTCAGGCAACGGCTGGAAGGGCTGAACGCTGTGCATAGGGGCGAGGTGGAGCAGTCCGACACCTACTTTACACACCCCTGCCGAGACTTCGGCGTAACCGATGAGGCACTGCGCATCCGGGCGCAGGGAGGCTTATTGACATTGTATTACAAGGGGCCAAAGCTAGATCGCGAGACCAAGACCCGGGAAGAGATCGCCGCCCCGCTGTCTGACCCCGCGGCCATGAGGACTATCCTGCAGCGACTTGGCTTCAAAGAATTTGCTGTCGTGGATAAGACGCGTGACATATACGATCTGGATGGAGTTGAGGTCGTGCTAGACCACATAGTTGGGTTGGGCGACTACGTCGAACTGGAGGTGCAAGGTGAGGATATCGAGAAGGGAAAGGCCGCACTGTACAATGCA
>JAAYQQ010000111.1 GCA_012519255.1 Methanobacteriota archaeon
CCCAGCCTATACATGACTGGCCCCAATATTTCAATCGCCTTTTCCGAACCGACGGTCCTGACCAGGGCGATGACCGATGATAGCCACCAAGTGGACAATGTATCCTTTACTATCTGGGATCTCTGTTCCCCAGTCAGCTCCATCCTCTTTACCTCGACATGCTTCTGTTCCATCGTTCCATCCTCCTCGAACCCAGGGGCGAAACGATCACCAGTCCACCGGGACAAAAAAATTGATGCAAAGGCCCCCGGGCCCGACTTTTTTTTGGGTAACAGAACGTTTCAATCGATACATGATATACATTGTGCATCCCCCCGGCCCTGAATGATATGGAAGAACGGAGCGCCCTCAGGGATGGACTCGGGCCAGCATGTTCCGCGAGCAGAGCGTCTGCCCTCTGTTAATGTCAAGGGGGCGGGAAGTCATCAACTCGCCACCCTCTCCTGAGGATGTCAACCTCCGCCTCATCGTCTGGCCAAAAGAGATCTACGCCCTCTACCCACCACCGGTCGAGTCATGAAAAATATCAGCATCATGCATGAGTTCTCCGTTCAGCCAGGCGACGTCCCGATCCCGTGAGCAACATGCGCAACGCCTCTAGCAACTCGTTACCTTTGGAATTGTGAAGAAGAATGTTGAGCCCTCCCCTACCCTTGACCGTAGCCACATACGGCCGCCATGTCTTTCCACGATGCGCCTCGATATCGCCAGCCCCATCCCTGTGCCCTGATACTCATCTCGAGTGTGGAGTCTATGGAACATTTGAAACAGTCGCCCATGTTGCTCGGGCGGGATGCCAATACCATTATCTTGAACAGAGAAGAGCCACTCTCCGTTATTTGCCTGGGCAGATATATGTATCCTGGGGGCGGAGGCGCCGCGGTATTTAATGGCGTTACCAATGAGATTCACCAACAAAAGAACCATTTGAGTCCTGTCGGCCATGATGGTGGGGAGAATATCATGGGTCACGGTCGCCTCGCTCTCCTCACTATCGACTCTCAGATCCTTAAGCGCCGTATTGAGCACATCTTCCATGTCCACGGGGATGAATTCCTTACCCTTGCTCTGCACACGAGAATATGCCAGCAGATCATCGATCATCGCCTGCATTCGAATGGCCCCGTCCAGGGCATAGTGCAGGTACTCCTCTGACCGCTCGTCCAGTTCAGCCTTTCTCTCCAGGAGAACCAGGTAGCTATACACCATCCTTAGCGGCTCCTTGAGATCATGCGAGGCCACGTAGGCAAACTCCTGTAATTCGTCGTTGGAGCGTTTCAACTCTTCCGCATATATCTCTGCCTGTCTCGCGACCTCCTTGCTCCTGGTGATGTCGACCAGCGTGATCACGGCTGCCGCGATGCGATCGCCATATATCCTTAGTGGCGATGCCTCATACCGAATATACTTGTGAAGTGTAGAGAACCATCCCTCCGAGCAGATATCCTTCCCAGTGGAGAATACCCTATCGCGCGCCTGATAGATCATGTTCGTGGCCACCGGGTCTGGATCAATGCGCTCCCACATCCTGCCCACGATCTCTTGTGGTTCGTGGCCGAGCTCCCTCGCCAGGGCAGGAGTGATAAAGCGACAGACTCCTTTCTGGTCGATCGCGAAGATTTGGCTCGAAGTGCAATTGATCACGGTTCTTTCGAGTGGCCAGGCGACATTAGCACTCTCTTCATCAATGGTTCTCATCATTGCCCCCTCTATGGACTGGCTCTCCCCCTCGCATCTCCGTAGAGGCGCAACATCGAACATGTCGACTATTGCCAACGGATATATCATTATGATGATAAATAAGATTTCTCGCTTCTCGTTATATAGAGAAGATGTTTCACACGCCCATATCTGCCTTCCGAACCCATTCTAGACTTCGCCAGGAAAAAACTAAAATGCTCATATGGGCGATCGTGCGGCGTCCCTCGCGACCATCATCTCTAGCGCGTATGAAATCGCTCACAGGTCCAGTGCAGTCTGGCAGCGTCCAGCACGCCAATATCGGGAACGCCAGGCTCGTTCGAGGATGAACTCCCGACCGGGCCTGCGCGCAGGGATGGCGATGGGAGAGGTGGTCACACACTCGCCACGCCCTCCTTTCTCGGGGCCCGCGCCCCTAGTGGTCAGGCGCGTTTACCATGTCCCATAGGTGCCATGGTCCTTGGCCGCCTGCACCAGCGCCAGGATATTGGCTGGCGGCGTGTATGGAGGCACCTCGCAAGAGGTTCCCAGGATGAAGCCGTTGGGACTATCTCTTCCCTTGATGATCTGTTCCCTGGCCTGCTCGTATGCCCTCATGGGGTTGGGCTCGATCATCCTGCGCGTGTCTACCGACGCCATTATGGTGGCGAGTCGTCCATAGGTGCTAACAAGCTCGTCGGCAGGGAATACCTCTCGTCCCTTGTAGCCCACATGAAGGATGGTGAATGGAGACCACATCAGGTGGTCCTTGAACACCTTATAATCGGTCTCATGGTTGCCGCACAGGTGATAGAATACCTGTGGCCCGGCGCCCTTCCTGAACGACTGATCCACAAGCCTACGGAGATATTTGGCTGAGAAATCGGTAACCATCTGGTCGCTGAAGACGTCGTTATTGGCCAGTACCGAGCCGGTCGAGATCATGGCCGAACCATATTTGCTCGCCATCGCCTCCGCTCCATTGATGGCGGTCTGGGTATACTTCTTGGTCAGCTCATGGGCCGCGTCTGGCTCGGCCAGGGTCCACATGATGAAGTTCTCGACGCCGCACAGCTGGGCAGCCGAGCCGGCAATGTCGGAGACGTTGACCATGGGGAGAAACATCTCTGGAAGATGCTTCTTGATATACTCGTTGGCCTTGGTGAACTGCGCCATTGTCCACCCCTTCCTTAGCTCCTCCACTCCCGGGACCTCCACCTTATCCACCTCGGTGGGGGAGGTTATCATTGGTGTGGGGGTGACGGGGGGCATGTTCTCCATATATTGGATATCCAATCCCATCTCTGCCACCCATGACAATGAGAAGTACCAGTGGGTGACGGGAAGGAGATCATAAAGCTGGGAGATATATGCAACACAATGCGCCCCCAGCTCGGGTTGGCGATAGAAGTCTCCGATACTGAACCCGCATGCTACCGAGGCATGGGATAGCATCATCGGATCAACGGAGATCCATTCGAAATTGGTGCCCATGAATGGGCTGGCAAAGCGCTTTTTAGATCTCTCCAACCACTCCTTATTGATGGGCGGGAATAACTCTGCAAATGACATGATATCTCAACCCGAAAAGGCCAATGACCTATCTGCCCATATAGTAAACGCCTATTTTACGCTATTCAATACTCCTTTAGGCTGCATGATATGTCGCGCCGTGTCTCTCATGACCAGGCCCATAGCCGGCCATCCACGGAACGCAGCTGTATCGGAACATCAAAGAGCGCGGAGAGATTTTTCTCATTGAGTATCTCTCTCCCGCCGTCACGAAAGATCTCCCCGCCCCGCATGAGGATCACGCGCTCGATCTCCGGAATGAGGTCGGATGGATCATGGGTGACCAATATAAGGCTGCGGCCGCCAGCCGCCAGTGAATGCATCGCCCCTCTAACCAGATGTTTTCCGGTGAGGTCCAGTGAATTCATGGGTTCGTCCAGGATCAGCGCTTCTGGACGATTTACCAATGCGCGGGCCATCAGAACCCTGC
>JAAYQQ010000112.1 GCA_012519255.1 Methanobacteriota archaeon
AATGAAGAAGAGCGCACTTTGGTCGATAGCCCCGGTATTGCCAATGAGCGTGGATTCACATCTAAAGAAGATCTAGTGTGACGCTACCAAGACTGGTTATGTCAGTAGCATGACTATTTCATAAATTTCAATTATAAATGGGGGGTAGAAAAAAATAAGAGCGGCGTGCTCACGCACACCGCATGGAAACTGGAACTCAGGAGGCCTCCGGGGGCCGCGCCTTCCAATTATCTACAATGCCTCCACGATGGGTGCAGTCTACACACTCCTTGGCATCCTCCCAATCCGTCTTACCATGCTCATAGAAATGTTTGCAATTGGGGCATATGCGCTCCACGGCGTCATCTGCTACGTTTGATTCGGTCATGACTCCCCCTAGTCTGAAGGGCTTCATCTTCTTTATGGTCAAAAATACCCGGTACCCAGAAGATCGCTCTGACAACACTCATTCAATATCGTGAAAAACTGTGCGATTCCCAGCGATCCATTCCCCGCCTTGTCATGAGAACACTTCTAGAACACGGCGGAAGATATCTGAGGCCGGGGTGTCCAATTATACTCATGCGGTATAGCCAACGAGCAAACGGGGAATTGACCACGGCCATCAAACCCTTTGCGAGGGCGTTGTTCTCCATTCCTTATCTGGATTACCATGCATCGAGCATGAGACCTTACGTTTCATGAAGCGTAGAACATTGGCCAACCTTTATGTCTCTTTTTTGAGAAAGGTTAGAATAGGGGTGCTGGTTTGACAATTAATACAACCAAGAGGCTCGTTGAACATTCATATTATCTGATACTTCGAGGATGGGCACATGTCCGAAGTCGACAAATATCGTTCTGATAATCGGACCTTCCCTCGGGACAAGTTAGTCCCTCGGGTTGGAGAAAGCATTGTATTTACTCATTCCTTCGAGAATCTTATCAAAACCATCGACCTCATTCAGAGGAATGGACTGCCCGTGCTCCTCAGAGGAGAGGCAGGCTGTGGTAAGAATCAGGCCATATTCTGCCTGGCGTCTCGGCTGGGCCAGCCAGTGATACGTATAAATTGCTCGGGAGATCTGAGGACCTCTTCACTATTGGGGAGAATGGCGCCTACAGAGGACGGGCACTTCCACTGGCAGGATGGCATGATCACTCAGGCCATCCGAGAGGGGTGTTGGCTCATCCTGGACGAGATCAATGCGTTGGAAGCAGACATTCTGTTCTCTCTGCATGGCCTCATTGACGAGGGGAAGCTCTCGGTAGCGAACAACAGCGAGATTGTTACGGCCCATCCTGGCTTCCGTTTGTTCGCCACCATGAATCCATCTCGTTATTTCGCCACCAAACCTCTCAACCAGGCATTATTAGACCGGATGGCCATTGTGGAAGTTGACTTCGACAGGGATATCGATCTGCACCTCCTAAGACGGGTCGATCTCTCCCCAGATGAAGAGGCTGCTTTCCTAAAGCTGGTGGACAATATACGGGATGCTTGCCGGGATGGACAGATCTCCCTTAACTTCGGCCACCGCACCATGGATAATGTCACCCGCCTGGCCCCCATATTTGGCATGGATCGAGCCATAGACATAGCGTTCACTCTTAAGCTAGAGGAAATAGAGAGGGCTGCAGTGAGAACCCTAATATTTGACTTCATAAGGAAGCTTCACTGAGGACACCCATGGAACGATCAGAGTACTACACCAAGCTAGCCAGCATCGTTGTGGGCAGCCCATGTGTGGTATCCATTCATGGGGAGAGAACCATCCGGGATGAGAGTGGGGAGGTCAAGGTGGTGGTGATTCCCGAGAAGGGCATGGCCATGGGCATCCTCGCCGATCTCATGGAGAGAAGACAACTTCTCCCACTAGAGAAGGAATTTGATGGTAAAACGGGAATCCCGGCATATCCCGACATCCCGCCCATACATGGGATAGATGATAACGCCTCGGTCCGCTTTCTATTGGAGCGGATCTCCCTTTATCGGGAGTGCGGACACCTCAAATATCCTCCCATCGACATGTCCGCCATGTCTGAGATCGAGAGGCTCATCTGCGGAGTACTGGAGGATAAAAGGGCAGAGGCCCTATTAAGTGAAGATTTTCCTGCGCTCTCCTACAAGTTCAAAGTTGCGGACCGGCTGTTATTGGGGAGCGCGCTGCCCTACATCATGAGCAGCTGGAATGTGAACGATCTCACCGCGACGACCAGGGTGATCCTCCTCTCCGCACTCATGCGCGACCGAGGCATGGAAGGACGAATTACCGAGGATCCCGTCGTCCGCCGTACCGCTGAACTCATCGCATATATTGGCGCCCATCCTCAACAGGAAGGGGCGATCCTGGAGGCGATGCGTGAGATCCATGAGATCATTTCCAGGAAGGCCTATCTTTCTTCTTTTCGAACCAATGAGGCTGCGGCGCCCCCAAGAGGAGGAATGGGGGGAGAAGGTGAAGGGAGGGAGGAGTGCGGAAGCATTGACGGATGTGGCCCAGAGACCTCCACACAGCGTGCTTTGGCGATTGATGAGGATGTAGCCAGAGCTATCGCCGACATCTCCAGGGATGCGGGGCATTTGGAGAATCTCTTTGGCCCTGGCACTACGCCTATTGGAAGGGCTGAAAGGAATGATGATCTTATCGATCGGACAGTGGTCCAGCGCACGGCAGACATTCTGCGCCAAATAAGAGGATCCATACGGTCATATAATGAGATATTGAGGGATGAGGGCTACGCACTGGACATACAGGAGGTCATCCAGCTTAGGGCGGGGAGCGCCGATGCGCGCCACCTTTACTACACCTGCAAGAAAGAACGGCCAGAGTTCGACATGGCCATATGTCTGGATAAATCAGCATCCATGGATGGGGCGAGGATCCAACATGCCAAGGAGTCCACGGCCAATCTGGTGAGGGCCCTAGAATTGGTAGGGGTGAATGCCGCGATCATCGCCTATGATGAGATGTCCATCATGCTAAAACCCTGGGACAGAATGGTGGACGAGTGCGGCCTCAATGACCTGACAGCGGGAGGTGGCACCAGCATCTCTCAGGCGTTGCAGGCGGCTAACGAGCTCCTGAAGCAGCGGGGCAGAGATCTGCAAGAGAAGCGTCGCCAGGCCATCATTGTTGTAAGTGATGGCCACGACTATTATCTTGAGAAAATTGCCGCCCAGATCGCCATCGCCAGGAGACGTGGAATAAGAGTCTTCTACATAGGCATAGGTGAAGAATGTCGACGATTTATCCGCATTGGCGCCAATCACTTCCGCTATGACCATAGTGTTATCATAGACCGGAGCGAACAGATTGGGGAGGCGCTCGTCAACCTGGCAAGAGTGTTTATTAGGGAAATGTGACCGAACGTCTAACCAGAACTCGAGTACACCCTGATACCTCCTCTACACCCATCTTTTATTAGCCATCCCATCGCCTATTAGCAACGATGTGCATACCGGCGGCCTCATTAAGATGGAACAGGGGGTCGCAGCGATGGATATTATAATAGGATGGAAAGATAAAGATACCGAGGCAATGACTGGGCGATGGCCGCCATGAACGCCGGGAGAGTGTGGTGCTCTCTGTTTTTCAGAACTGAACCAGTGGGACCATACTAATTCGATGGAGGGGTTGAGTGGCGCTCAAGATAGCGATATCGGGAAAGGGAGGAACGGGCAAGACCACCGTGGCCGCCATCCTGGCCTCACTATATGCGCGAGATGGATGCAGGGTGCTGGCCGTAGATGCAGATCCCGCATCCTCTCTCCCCGCTGCGCTAGGAGTGCCCGAAGAGGTGCGCAAGCGCATAGTCCCACTGTCCCAGATGCTGGATATCATCGAAGAGAGGACGGGGGCCAGACCCGGAGAGAGCTACGGAAACTTGTTCTCATTGAACCCCAGGGTGGATGACCTGGTGAGAAGGTATGCAATTCGGGGCGGCGACTGTATCGATGTCCTCGTGCTCGGAACGATCAAGGCTCCGGGATCCGGCTGCTTTTGTCCCGAGAGCTCGTTGCTCAAAGGCCTGCTCAGGCACCTTGTAATGGAAGACGGGAGTCTCCTTATCCTCGATATGGAGGCTGGCCTGGAGCATCTGGGGCGCTCCACACTACGCTCCGTGGACGTGATGGTAGTGGTGATCGAACCCGGCCAAAGATCGGTGGAGACGGGGGTCCGCATCGCATCGATGGCCAAGGATATGGGCGTTAGAGAGGTCTGTGCCATCCTGAACAAGGTTTCATCATCTCATCATAGGGACGAATTACACAGACAGTTAGAGACTGCAGGCCTCCCATATAAGGGGGTTATCCCTCTAGACCTCCGATTGGTGGAGGCAGACCTGGCAGGGCTTCGCCCCATAGATTGTGGAGCGGAACAAGTCTTCCAGGAGATCGCTCGTCTCCGTGAGCATATTGATAAGATAACATGACGGCGCCAAGATGGCCATACCGGATCATTTAGCGAAGTGGAATTATAGCATGAGTTGACAAAGCGTATACAATGGGCGAGGAGTACGTAGAGATCATATCGGTGGAGTGCCTAAGAGCGCCGCCGAAAGAGCTGAAGCCGGAAGAGATAGATGCCAAGGCCGAAGAGCGGACTGTCGATCCTTCCTCCCAGGCTGTTCTCAAGAAGACCATGCAGGAGAGGACCGAAACCGTATGGGATCGATTCGATAAACAGAGTCCTCATTGCAAATTCTGCGTAGAGGGGATCTCTTGTCAGCGTTGCGCCATGGGCCCCTGCCGCATAATGGGAGGGGACCGTACCAGAGGCGTATGTGGCAATGATGCCGATCTTATTGTTGCCCGCAATCTGTTGGATTGGGTTTCCATGGGTGCGGCTTCACACTCCGATCATGGCAGAGAAGTTGTCGAAACCCTGCTCAAGTATGCTAGGGGAAGGGCGCCGGGCTACATGATCCAGGATGAGAATAAGCTCAAGAAATTGGCTCATGAATATGATATCGACAGTGATGGCCCAATTGAGGCTGTTGCCGAATCGCTTGCCCTGGCCATGCTGGACGAGTTTGGAACCATCAAGGGAGAGCTGCAGATGATCAAACGGGCACCCGCAGCCAGCCTGGAATTGTGGAAAGCCGCCTCTATCCTTCCGCGCGGCATCGACCGGGAGATCGTAGAGGCGATGCATCGCATTCATATGGGGGTGGGGAATGAATACAGGGGAGTGGTTGTGCACGGCTTCCGGGCATCTATGGCCGACGGCTGGGGAGGTTCCATGCTAGGCATGGAAGTCTCGGATGTGCTGTTCGGCACCCCTCAGATCAAGAATGCGCGATTCAATCTGGGAGTGCTCAAGCAAGATCATGTTAACGTATCTCTACATGGCCACAATCCTGTGCTGTCGGAGATGATACTAGAAGCCTCCATGCTGCCTGAGCTCAAGGAACGGGCCAAGAGCGTGGGAGCAGAAGGGATCAACCTGGTAGGATTATGTTGCACAGGCACCGAGTTGCTCATGCGCAAGGGCATTCCTCAGGCGGGAAATCATCTGGATCAGGAGCTTGCCATTACGACCGGCGCATTGGAGGCCATGGTGGTAGATTATCAGTGCATCTTCCCCACGCTGACCAATACCGCCGCATGCTATCATACCAAGGTCATATCCACCTCGCCCAAGGCTGGCATGACCGGCAGCATATATATGGAAATTAATCCTGAAAATGCCCGGGAACAGTCCAGAAAGATTCTGGAGCTGGCCATTGACAATTATCCCAATCGATCAAGGGGGAGAGTGTTCATTCCTGACAGGCCCATGGATGCAATGGTGGGGTTCTCCGTGGAGGCTATTGAGAATGCTCTTGGCGGCAGCCTAAAGCCGCTTTTGGAAGTCATCGCCTCGGGCAAGATACGTGGTTGCGTCGGCATCGTAGGATGCAACAATCCCCACATACGCCATGACTCTAATCACCTGGCCCTTGCCAGTGAGTTGATCAGACGGGATGTCCTCTGCGTAGAGACGGGCTGTGCCGCGATCGCCTGCGCCAAGGCAGGAC
Organism: Methanobacteriota archaeon; assembly: GCA_012519255.1. GTDB lineage: Archaea > Thermoplasmatota > Thermoplasmata > Methanomassiliicoccales > Methanomassiliicoccaceae > DTU008. Next base: position 6,004 of record JAAYQQ010000112.1, read on the forward strand.
TCATGCGGCCAGAGGCGATTGATAAGGCAGGGAGGGGGCTGCGAGAAGTATGTGGTCAGCTGGGCATTCCGCCCATCTTGCACATGGGCTCCTGCGTCGACAATACCCGGATCCTAAACCTGGTGGCCAAGCTGGCCAACCTGGCAGGCGTGCGCATGGACCAGTTGCCGGTGGCCGGCGCCGCACCCGAATGGTACTCTCCCAAGGCAGTGGCCATCGCCAAATACTTCGTAGGTTCAGGCGTCAGCACGGTCCTGGGAGTTTCGCCTCGCATCGGCGGAAGCCCCAAGGTATCGCGACTACTCACCGATGATATCGAGAACATGGTGAACGCCAAATTCTGGGTGGAGCCAGAGCCGAAGAAGGCCGCCGCCCTGATCTACGATCACATCGAGAACAAACGAAGGGACCTGGGGATGTAAGGGACGGGAGCATGAGCGGGCAAGATAGGTCCTCTCCCCTCATCTCATCAGCCATTGACTGAGCATGGCGGACACCGGCCGCGGTCGTTGCGTCGTTCCAGCCGACATAATTATCTCATATGATATTTGATGACCAAGGATTATGAAGAACTAGACGATGACCTGGGCATATGTTATCTCCCATTCGACCAGACGGAGGATGGTGGTAGACCTGGGGCTACTGTCCGGCGTGAGCGAGAGGATGGTCTCGAGCATCGTCTGTGGCTATCTGGACAAATATTCTGGAGCCCACTGCAGCAATCTCCGCGATGCCATCCAGGAAAACACCGATCTCTATCAGCTATGGGTAGACAATGCATCCCAGGAAGGTGTCATGGACATCAAACAGGCACGATACTGGACACGAAAATTCCCAAAGGTCCAAAATATGGTAACAAGCGATAATGTCAAACGATGGCTTCGAGAGAAACGTCGTGATGATATAGTCCGCACCATTGAGGATACAAAAGGCGGAGAGGATTGGTTGGAGTGGCAGATCGGTCGATTTCGTTCTGGCCTGTGGGGCCAGTGAACCATCTGCCTCACTGTCATGCTCACTCGCGACCTTATCTGACCGTTGGGTGTCTGTACGAGTTGAGGACCCCTCTTCCTTGTTTAGGTCTCCCCAGCCTCATGCGGAGATTGAGGGAACCGGGTCGAAGAGGTCTCCAAAACGACCTATGGAGTGATGTTGGCCACCTCCAGATATCTTGGCCCTGAATCTCCCTTTCACTGTGCCTATATCTGCAGGCTCGTCGGCCACGAGTATGACGTATGAGCTGGCAATACCTGAAGGCACTAATTTTATCCCGCCCCTCCCGTAGCGCGATAGCATGACATAGGCAGATAACGAATCCGAGATATTAATTAATACATGAGAAAGTGGTCCTCCACAGCAGCGCGCTCGATTTTGCTACAGGCGAGCCCCTGGAAAGTGGAGTGCGCCTTTAGAAGAGATTGTTGGAAAAGGGTGTGTACTCCAGTATTACCAATGGATTTTTGTTGATAGACCCATACCTCCACACCGCCCTTATTTATACACATTGGATGATACATCCAATATAGGTTGGAGGGTGGGCGCAAAGGAGGAATGAGAGTTGAAAAAAGACTATTGGGACAGGGTGAGGGAGGGGCTCTCTAGGCCCGGCGGGCCTGATAACGAATGTGAGTATTATCCATGCCACCACCTGGGGCAGGATTGTTCGCTTTGCTTCTGCCCCTTCTATCCCTGTGGCGACACACGTCTGGGACACTATGTCCCTTCGAGATCGGGCGGAACAGTTTGGTCCTGCCAGGACTGTTTTTGGATCCACCGACCCGATGTCGCTTTGGAGGCCAGGGAGCGTCTGGCAGGCAAGGGACGCCCAGATAGGGGCACGCTCACCCAGCTGAAGTCTTCTCTAGAGAATAAACACAGCCCTCTGGCTCGCTCGATCATGGTGATGGGGGCGACGTCGGGGGCAGGCAAGACGCTTGTCGCGGCGGCGCTCTGCCGCATCCTTTCCGATCTTGGCTACAGGGTTGCGCCCTTTAAGTCACAGAATATGTCCAGCAGCTCCTCCATGACTGCAGAGGGAGGGGAGATCGCTCAGGCCCAGGCGCTGCAGGCGCTCGCCGCCAGAGTGGACGCAGAAGCGCATATGAATCCCATCCTCCTCAAACCCAAAAGGGACGATGTCTCACAGGTGTTCGTCCTGGGACGTCCATACAGGGACATGGATGTGCCGACCTACTATGGCCAGTTCGTAACTGAAGAGGGGGCACCCATCGTTTGGGAGAGCTATCATAATCTGCAACGCCGTTTTGACTTCATCGTCATTGAAGGGGCCGGCTCCCCGGCCGAGATCAATATCATGGATGTTGACCTGGCAAATATAGGGACGGCAGAGCTCACTGATTCACCCTGTATACTAGTGGTCAACATCGAATGGGGAGGCGCTTTCGCCTACGCCTATGGGACACTCTTGCTACTGCCGCCCAGGCAGAGAGAAAGGTTCAGGGGCATAATCATCAACAATCTCCGCGGTGACGCCGCCAGCCTCCAGACAGGCATTGATGAACTGGAGCGCCTGACCGGCATCCCGGTGTTGGGCGTCATACCTCATATCCAACACACCCTCCCAGAGGAGGATTCCTTAAAAACTGCCGGTCACGACTGGAAAGGGATTACTGTTGGAGTCATACGTCTTCCCCATATCTCCAATTTCACCGACCTGGACGCTCTGGAGATGGAACCGGGAACGTCAGTCACCTACATTGGGGAGCCGACTGCGCTATCTCGTGTGGACGCCATCCTGATCCCTGGGAGCGAGAATGTCAGGTCCGATCTCCAGTGGCTACACAAGAGCGGCCTCGAACGAGCCATCAAGCAGCGGAGGGGAGAGATTCCCATCCTTGGAGTGGGTGGGGGTTATGAGATTCTCGGGGATAGGATGATCGGATCTCCTGGCCAGGATGGCGGTGGAGAAGATATTTGCAACGGGCTGGGCCTGCTCAGAGCCGTCACCCACACAAACGCAAACGAGAGCTCATCCCGCCAGGTGGAGGGGATGCTGGCATCGGGCGAGGGGATTATTCAAGGCTATATGCTGAATGATGGCATTACAGTGACTGAAGAGACTCCTCTATTCTTACTGCATTCAAAAGGCGAGTATGAGGAAGAGGGCTCCTGGAACTCACAAGAGAAGATCATGGGCACACATGTCTACGGACTGTTCGATCTGCCCGAATTCCGGAAGAAGTTTCTCTCGCTATGTACTAGGACGGAGAGCGCAGGAGAGGTCCTCAAAATCGAAGAATCAATAGAAGAGAACATCAAACGCCTGGCCAAGGTGGTACGAGAGCATCTCGACATTGCCAGGGTGTTTGATATCCTGGAGGGAAATTGATGAACAATATCATGATATTGGGGACTTCTTCTGGAGTGGGCAAAACCACTGTCGCCGCCCTGCTCTGCCGCCACTTCGCCCTCCAAGGAAAGAAGGTGGCGCCATTCAAGGCCCAGAACCTCTCCCTGAATTCCTACATCACACCCGATGGTGAGGAGATCGGCATTGCCCAGGCATATCAGGCCTGGGCGTGTAATATAGAACCTCACTGGACCATGAATCCCATCCTTCTCAAGCCCCAGGGGCCTGGAGACATGCGGATAATATTCAGAGGGAGGCCTCTCGATAATGCCTCCGCGAGAGAGTTGAGGCGCCCCGACACCATTAGGGGGGCAGTAAGGGAGGCTTATGACATTTTGGCCGCACGTTCCGACGTGGTCATATTGGAGGGATCAGGCGGAGCGGCGGAGATAAACCTGGCAGACAGAGATATTGCGAATATGCCCACCGCCGAGATGACGGGAGCTCCGGTAGTGCTGGTGGGCGATATTGACCGTGGCGGAGTGTTCGCTGGCCTCTATGGCACCTACTGCCTTCTGCCCCCTCGGCGACGCAGACTTATCAAGGCTTTCCTCATCAATCGATTCAGGGGAGATGAGAGCATCCTTGGCCCGGGCATCGCCAAGCTGGAAGAGCTTACTGGCGTCCCCTGTGCCGGCGTATTGCCCTTGGCCAGGCTTAGGCTCCCGGCAGAAGACTCCCTAGATCTCAGCCGCGACCGCGGCCGAGTCTCTGATGGCGACGATGTGAGAGAGAGTTGGATGGATGCTCTTGAGCAGATGTACCGGGACTCTCGGAAACATATTGATTATGACCTCCTCGAAAAGATCATGGCCGACGGCATTTGATTGGCCAACCCATAAAAAGGACGAGATGTCATCAAAATGAGTGAATGAGGGGGTTGGATGGGTGAGAAGATGCCCTGAAGGCCGTGTTAGGCGAAGCGCCTTTCGACGCCTGCGAAGGGTGAGAAGTGATATGGATAGGGGAGCGACCGCGTATATTTTGGGTGCCAGCACCCCCAACGGTGTGGGGGTCGCACGCAGCCTGGGCAGGGAGGGGATAGACATTGTGGCGGTAGATCATCGTGCCGATGCCGCCGGTCTACGATCCAGGTACGTCAGACCCATGGTCATGCCAGATCCAGTGAGGCAACCAGACGATACGCTCGAGATGCTTCTCAATGAAGCTCCCACTTCAGGGAAGGGCGTCCTCTTCCCCACTTCCGACGCATTCGTGCTATTCCTCTCTCGTTTTCAGGAAGAGTTGGGAGAGCGCTATCTTTTCTGCATTCCCCCTCGCCAACTTCTCGAGAAGATCGTTAACAAACATCTTCAGTATCAAGAGGCCATACGGCTGGGAGCTCCTCTCCCCCCGACATTCTTCCCCTCAAACATGACAGAAGTGAGGGATATAATGGATAGGCTTAGCTATCCAGCATTCATCAAGCCCTATTACTCTCACCTGTGGTATGAGCGGTTTGGCAACAAGGGGTTTAAGGTATGGTCTCATGCCGAGTTGAAAGAGCGGTACGAGACCATCTTTGCCCATGGTCTACAGGCATTGGTACAGACCATTATTCAGGGACCCAACACCAATCATGTCAAGGTGTGCGCATACTATGGCCAGGATGGTGAAAGACACGCTTTATTCCTCACCCGTAAAATTCGCCAGTTCCCCGTAGAGTTCGGAATAGGGACCACCATGGAGAGTTTTCACGATCCGCTCGTTAAAAGGATCGGCCTTGACTTCATGGAAAATATTGGATATCGCGGTATTGGCTCGATAGAACTCAAGCTAGATGATCGAACTGGAAAATACATGATGATCGAGCTCAATCCCAGACTGTGGGCGCAGAATATTCAGGCCACCTGCGCAGGAGTTAACTTTCCCCTGATCCAATATCTCGACGTCACCGGGCAGCAAATGGGCGAGGAGCCAGAGTGGAGGGACGGGGTGAGGTGGATGGACGCTTTCGAGGATGCCCAGTCATTCTGGTGGTATCATCAGCGAGGGCAGATGAACGTTACCGACCTGATTCGCTCATGGATGGATGTTGATTGTGCCGCTTACTTCGCCCTGGATGATCCAGGACCTTTCCTTTGCCAGACCGGCCACGGGGTGGAAGCGATGCGTCTGGTCGTCAATCTATTGAAAAGCAAAAAGGAAGAGGAGCATGTGGTCCCACCAGGTGGCATGAAACACATGGCAGGGGCCGTTTCCCATAGGGAGATTTCACTTAGACATAGCGAAGAGAGTGGGGAGCACCTTCCTGCTGCCTCGGACAAAGATCGAGGGTGAGCCATAGGCCTAGCGACCGCCCCAGATCATGAATATATTCCCCCGCGGAGAGTGCGTTCCGTTCGATGGTCGCGGCCAGGCGATCCATCATATTGCCTGGGGGAATGAATCCCATATCCCTGGCCGAGCGATCCATAGATAGGTAGAGGAGACGATCCTGGAGACTGCAGAAATCCTCTTTTGTGAAGTCAAGCTTCATTGTGAGCCCCACTTCCCCCTTTCCCAGCGTAAGGAAGGCCTTCTCCATGGTGCGGAGCTCCTCGAGTATCTGAGCCAGGGCTCGGCGACCGTTAAGACAGTTGTTGTGGAAGTCTTCCACTCTCACGCTTAGATAATCCGCCTTTGCCGCCTTCTCACACTCTCTAACCAGATTGAAGAGCTTGCCAGTCTCTTCCAGCATGACAATGAGTGTCGCGAAGCGCATCCTCTCCCGCCCCTTGTATTCATCGGCCCCTGACAGAACGTGATAGGTATTGGCATTCTCAAGGATGTGAGAGGCCAGATCTATGGCCAGTTGGAAGGCTTCATCGCGGAGAGGATGATGTACATCAGGAGCGGCGGTCATGAGGGCTAATTTCCCACCTCACATATTAATTTCTTCCCGATGGGAAGCTTCATTCTCTTGAAGTGTAATTTACCATTACGCAGAACGAGCAGGAGCTGAGGGCGATAGCTAGAAAGCGGGCCGAAGAAAAGGTCGGCTTCTATGTCCATCTCGGGATATACATAGTGATTAACGCAGCGCTGTGGGCATTATGGTTCCTCACAACTCCAGGTGTGTTTCCCTG
>JAAYQQ010000113.1 GCA_012519255.1 Methanobacteriota archaeon
CGGACACGCCGTCTAGAGGGGAGTGAACATGCTTTGGTCGCTCAATATACATCTATCATCCATGGCCTGCTCGCTCCGTGTTTTTCGAGATCTCAATGTGAACCTCCCCCCGGCAACATCGTCCGCCCTGATCGCGTCCCCACTGCATTCATATGGGCGAGGATGCCGGGAGGATGCGGTTCGGCAGTATCTCATAGAAAAATTCACACATTCGCCGTCGGGATTGTTGACAGATAAGCCCCCCTTGAGCCAGCATGCTACGGGAGCACGTTATTTCGCCGTTTTTCTCGGCACATTTTGACCGGAACTGCCACATCATCGAAGAATCTTCGCCATGGGCCTCGACCAAGCTTGTTTCGACCTTAAAATTAGTTCATCGATGATATTTCCGACAGAAGCGATGATACGGCACTGGCTGAAGTTCATACACGATCGATCAACACTCGAACCTATCTACCTTTAAAAAAACGGTGAAAGGTAGAGGGCGTGGCATCATGGCGGGGTTGTGGGAAACGCCACAAAGAATGGGGTCCCGGTCATCCGGTATCAGCAAGATGCCAGACATGATCATTTTAACATGGCCAGATAATAACATTTTTCAGCTCCTGGACCTATTCCGCAAGGCCTATGACGATTGGGGAGAGGCAAAGGGCGATCGATGAGATGTGGCATAGGTCGGACGTGGACAGGCAAAACGGCATGTACCCGGCAAAAAAATGCCATGCGACTCGACTCATCTCCCATATCTCTGAAAACCTGTTCTGCATCCTCAATGATTTAATAGTAATCGGTTTCGTGGCGGGCCTGATCGCTTCGCTCACGGTTCCGGTATGGGGTTTAACGACTCCATCATTCCTAATCGTCACCGGCGGATTATCATTGGCCGCCATCTGTCTGTTCATCCTCTGGTTCAATCAGGACCTCATGAGGAGGCCAAAAAAGCTGGCTGAGGCCCTTCCAAAGAAGACGGTGGGCATCAAGGTTCTAGGGGCCATCATCTTTCTGATAGGGGTCGCATTCTTGTTCTTCAGTGCACGGAGTGTTATAGATGCGGTCATCCCGCCCATGCCGCGGATAACAATAGGCTCCTGGCTAATAGGTTTCCTATTTGCCCTCATCGGCGAAAGATGCATGGCAGAGAAAAAGATGCAGTTGGCAATCATGGTGATGGCAACCTTGGTCTTCTGGATTGGTGCGGTTCTTGCCGCGTTCTTCTTGCTTTAAGACCTGGATCTCAATGGTACCTTGGCACCGTTAAGGCGCGTCCTCATTGATATCCTGACCTTGATACCAAACTCTCTGTTTTTCACTGCCTTTTGAAAGTTGGCACCTCGCTTCAAACGCTCAAAACCGCTCTCGGGAACCGTACTCCAGCCGTGCCGAGGCCACCCCCATGGCAACATTCAGAAAGGTCAACGCGGTGGAAGTCACATTGACGAATCTTTCCGCGGCCCCGCATCTTCACCCAGAATGGCATCCATGCGGTACTCATCCCATCGGCGGCGCCCCAACATGATCTCCACCTCTACCGGCGTGAGAAGGGGCTTGGAGTAGCGAAGATAATCATCAATGGCAATGCGCGGGCATGCTGTAGATACATATGCATCAGCATCGAAGGGCAAGAGACGATCGGGATGGAACTCCTCCAAAATTACCACATCCGCCTGCCTTCCAGCATCCTCGAGCATGCGGCGGAGCTCCCATGCCAGGGCCAGGCGGTTCTGACCGATCCTGGTGGATGCAAGAATTATGAACTTCTGGGCCTCGGATGCCCTTACAATGGCCCCATGCCTCTGCCGGAGAATGCGTTCCCGAAGCTCGCTCAGTTCTCGTACTTCCTGCATAAGGGGGTCGATTACCACCACGGGAAGGTCGGTCTCGATGGCGACACTGAGCGGATGAAAATTTCCGCTCCCAATGTAGAGATAACTGTCCACCCTGCCTTTTAGCGGCTCTACCGCACTGATGTTACAGCCAAGGACCTGTCCCTCAAAGACTATACGGCTGTCTCCCCGTGCCACGATGGCAGGATGGCCATGGGCTCCCAACCACTCCATCAACCCCGGGATCATTCGAACGTGCTGCACGGTGGTGAGCACTCCAACCGTGCCCTTGAGCAGGGGGAGCGCTCGAGGCAGCAGTTCCGAGACATCCAGATCAATGAACACCTCTACGAACAGTACGTTCGGTCCGACCTTCATGGAAGGGATGTCGGCATGACCAAACTGAATCAGAACATCTGCATATTCATTGAAACGCCGATCCACATCGCATGCGCCATAACAGGGGTCTGCTATGAGTACGCACTTACAGCCTGTGCGGGATTCTAGTTCCCGACCAAGCCGCTGGGCATGAACCTTAAGACCCTCTGGCATCTGCAATGCAATGGTTTGCGCCCCTCTCTCGATGATCCATCTGGCGACATCATCGAGGCGGAAATCATACAAATAAGCTCCCCCAGATAATTAAGAAGAGAATAAGGAAAGAGTTTTGGGATCTAAGCGACGAGCTCAGCGCCCTTCACGATCTCCATATAGCAGGGGGATGGAAGCTTCATCGAAGCCTTCCACAGAGCTTCCTTCCCGGTCGGGAAGGCCTGAGGAGTTACGCGGAGGGTCATGATGATGTCATCGGCCTGAACCCTGGCCGCAGTGCCCACGGCCTTGCCAAAGGCAGCCCTCATACCTCCCGATACACGGTCAGCACCCGCGCCAGTAGCCATCTTGTGTTCGCGGAGGACATTGTGAGGATACGGTCTGATCTTCACGTGGAAAGAGGTAGGGTTGACTACCTTGGTCAAGGTCCTGTTGACGGCAATACGGGCAGCCTCCAGGGCTGTGTGCCTTATCTGACAGGGCTCTTTGATCTTGAGATGCATGACTATTGGAAATTCTCCACTTATGTTGCCTAGGTCAAAAGTGCTGATGCGGGGTTCTGGGACTCCGCCCATATACTCCCTACGAGTGTACGCCTGACCCCTTATCTGCTTATACATACGTCCGGGCTTGCGTGCCATACAGAATCACCATTGAAATTGAATACGAGGGTTAAGTCACATTAGTGTTTTCGTATTTAAGCGCTACGATTGAAAAGTACATGTGGCATATATGTGGCCATTACGTATAAGTGCATCGTTGACACGCCGCGACCAGGCCGTATAATGAAGAAGATCTTTCTTGCGCCCTGTGGAGCTAGTCCCCATCTGTCCACCCGCTCCGAGCGAGATAGAATATATAATATTTACAAGGCCAGCGTGCAGCCATAATACTGCTGAACACTTCGACGATGATGTTCGTACGTGCCACAACCATAAACTGATCGCCCGGTCGGAGATGGGGCGAGCGTTGGGACCATTCACGCCATATGTGGCATCTGGAGATCCAGACACTTTTGTTCACGAGTATATTCCATCATAAAGGTGCCTGCCCATATCATCCGATTAAAATGCCATGGAAAAGGTAAATTTCCAATAGATGGTAGGTCATCCATTGCCCATGAGCAAGGAGGATGTGGAGATACAGGCCGAGGTAAGGAGGAAATTGAAGGCGATGGAGGAATTCTATGGCTTCTCTCCATTCGTGGCCAGGTATATTTCCGAGCAACCTGACATATTTATCCCCTATTCTGAACTCTCTGCCCGCATATTGCTTAACCCAAGGCACCTCAGCATCAGGGAGGTCGAGCTGGCTGCGGTCTCTGCAAGCGCAGCCCTGAGCAGTGAACATTGCCTCAATATCCACATCCCCCAGGCCGAGAAGGCGGGGGCAACCAGGGAAGAGATCCTGGAAGCAGTGATGGTCGGCTGCTGGATGGCCATGACCAGGGGGCAGTCGGTGGCGCTCCGCAAGTTGGCCAAGCTAGAATAGAGTGACAAAAATTTGTTATACTCGCAGCACAAAAAATGCAGTCATGGCTCAGCTCGATTTGGAAAGCGCGGCCCGACTACGCACCAAGATGCTGATAGACAAAAATCCTGGCCTGGAGATCGATCAATCCGTGCAGGAAGAAGAGGGGTGGGCATTGCTTACCCTGAGCGAGGATGGCGTATTGGTGGGATTTGAATTCCTGGAAACAGAAGACAGCTGGACACGCCCCGACGCGCTACTCCAGTACTTCGAAGCGGCCAACGATGGATTTTATGTCGCGGTCATCGTCCCATCACAGATGCTGGAGGATATTACCGAGCTCATCCTCGGCATGGGGGAGGAACCCATCATAATCTTCACATATGAGGACCTGGCCATCGAGGATAAGATCATGCTCTGAGCATGCAAAGCTATTTCACAGGAAGGGACATCCTGCCATCGGCAGCGTTGGTGGACCGATGGCTAAGAAGAGAATAACCAATCGGGAGGCGAGAAGGATCGCTCAAGCCCGTATGGCCAGGCTCCTCGACCTCGCCGCGATCGAGGTCAGAGAGGGACGAGAAGAGAGGAGCCGTCGCTATGTCACCCTGGCCAGAAGCATCGGGATGCGAACCAAAACTCCCATGCTCAAGGACCGCCCGTACTGTAAGAAATGCATGATCGCCCTGATTCCCGGACATAATTGCCGCATCCGCCTACGCTCTGATCGCGTGGTCGTGCACTGTCTGTCCTGCGGATCAGTGCGGAGAATACCTTATCTAAGGGAGAAAAGAGGCGAGCAGAATGGACAAGAAAAAGAAACGGGAACTGATAGGAAGAGGCAGCGACCTCAAGCCAACAATACACATCGGTAAGGAAGGCCTCACAGAGGGAGTGGTGGAGGAAGTAAGGGCTCAGGTGAAACGGGCCAAGCTGATCAAGGTTCGCCTCCTCCCCAACGCGGAGATGAAGGCTCAGGAAGTCGCCTCCCAGCTCGCCGAGCGCTCCGGCACCGTCCTGGTTGACGTCAGGGGTTTCACGATCTTGCTGTGTGATGTCCGCTCTGCCAGCTGAGCCTCGCCGGGCTCGCCCCATTCATTTCGCGCCCGCTCCACCCGGGCGATCCCATCAATGATCATTTATCAATAATTGTCAGCATCCGATCACATGTCGGAGCCCTCTCCATCCCATCTGGAAAGGCCATGTTGTTGTGGTCGAGTTCTTCTCCCATCCAGGAATTTCTTCACCGACCTCTGGCCATCTTGACACGGGGCAGCCCCCTGCCGGCCCCCATTGTGCTCGAAGGTCTTCGTTCGTGAAAGGGGGTCCGATTAACGGCCCCATGCAGTCATTCTCGAGAAATAAACACCCAGATATGGCAAAAACCTTTTGTGGAATAAGGCGATTAACGCGGGAAGGTGACTGGGTTTGTTGGAGACCGACCTCATAAGGCAAGACCCCGAGCTCATCCGCACCATGCTGCGGAATCGTAACTATCCCGAAGAGACACTTGATGAATTTCTGAAGCTAGATGAAGAATGGCGCCGCCTGATAGATGAGACCAATCGCTTGAAACATCAACGGAACAAGGCCTCCGAGACCGTGCCCAGGCTGAAGGGCGAGGAGAAGAAGAAGGTCATCGCCGAGATGAGATTGGTCTCCGAACGGATCAAGCAGAACGATGCCACCATCCAGGAGCTGGAGACCAGGCGCGATGGCGTCGTGCTTAACATCCCCAATCTACCCGACGCATCCGTCCCCATAGGCAAGGACTACGATTGTAACGAGATTGTGGCATCCCATGGAAAAAAGCGTGATTTTGACTTTGCCCCCAAGAAGCACTATGAGATCGGGGAAGACCTGGACATCATTGACTTCCAGCGCGGGGCCAAGATCACCGGGAGTGGATTCTATATCCTCAAGGGAGATGGGGCCAGACTGGAGAGGGCGCTAATTCAATACATGCTCGATCTTCATAACGAGCAGGGTTACACCGAGCTGTTCACCCCCGCCGTCGTCAACAGGTCCGCGGTAATAGGCACTGGACAATATCCCAAGCTAAGGGAGGACATGTACTGGTGCGAGAGGGATGACCTCTGGCTGAACCCCACTGCCGAGGTGCCGGTCACCAATATGCACCAGGATGAGATATTCGAGCGGGAGCAATTACCAAAATACTACACCGCCTACCTGCCCTCCTTCCGCCGCGAGGCGGGAAGAAATGCCGATACGCGGGGCATCATCCGTGTACATCAGTTCAATAAGGTCGAACTGGTGAAGTTCGTGCTTCCCCCCACCTCATTCCATGAGCTGGAGACCCTCCGCGCCGATGCCGAGGCGGTACTTCAGGGCCTTGAGCTGCCCTACCGCGTCCTGCTGCTGTGCACTGGGGACATGGGCTTCGCCAGCGCCAAGACCTACGATCTGGAGGCATACGCCCCAGGGGCAGAACAATGGCTGGAGGTCTCCTCATGTTCCTGCTTCACCGATTTCCAGGCCCGCAGGGCAAGGGTAAAATATCGTCCAGAGCCACATCTCAAGAGCGAGTTCGTGCACACCCTCAACGGCTCTGGTCTTGCGCTGCCTCGCACAATGGTTGCCGTACTGGAGAACTACCAGAATCGGGACGGCACCATCACCATACCCGCCGTGCTGCGCCAATATATGCAGGGACAGGAGCTCATCGAGTGAGGCTCCCTCCCGCGTGAAGCGGGAAGAACTGCCCCCTGGATATCCACGAACGCACATCTCCGGGAGCGTAACCAGGCATGGCATGTCAGCACACCGACGTCTGATGGCCCTCCGCCTGGAATACCTCCTGGATCCTGAAGATTATTTCCGAGCGGATGCGGTCGTCGCTCTGCACATCCTTGCTGAACGCCGCCACCACATATACGATGTGTCCACCCCTGAATTCGGTGGCCCTCAATATCGGACGGGGCTCCCTTAACACACCCTCAATTTCACTGAGGACCTCCCTGACCATCTCCTCCACCCTCTCATGGGGCACCTCAAAGGAAACCTCAAATGAGACGTTGATGGCATGATTGGGGGCGACGGAATAATTGTAAATGCGCTCCTGGATGAGCTCGGCGTTGGGGACGTTGACTATCTCTCCATCCATGGTGCGCACCTTTGTAAAAATCAGGCCCTTCTCGATCACATCACACATCATTGTGCCAAGGATGCGCACCCGGTCGCCCACATCAAACGGACTCGTATCCATGAGGGCAATGCCTGACACGATGTTCTGAATGGTGGAATAGGACAGCGTTATGCCTAATATGATAAACACCAGGGTGACCACCACCAACAGGATACCCACGATCTCCATGTCGAACATCATAAAGATGTTGAACGTTACCACCAGGAAGCCAATGATCAGCAGGGCATACCTGATGCCTGACTCCAGCAGGTCCAGGACGTGGGGATTGAACTTCCTGGAGCGGAACTTGTAGTCTTCCAGGATCGTCTGGGCGAGCTTCATGATGAAGAAGATGCCCACTATGATGGCCAGTGTCACGGCGATCTGCGCATTGTTCTCCTGCAAGAAACTGTAAATGGCGGCGGCGGGATTGCCCCAAATGTCCCATAGAATTATCACCAGGATGGCGATGAAGGCGACGATATACACCAGGTAGCTGAGAAAGAGGGATGTTATCTCCACCGTGGTGGGCGCAACCGCCCCATTGGAGATCTTTATCCTGGCCCGGCGGGAAACACGCCGGAGAACCTTTACGATCAATATCGCCACCAACAGAATGATGATGGCAAACATGGCGTGGAAGACATATCGCACATTATCCCTGAATGCCTGCAGCGAGGTCCAGTCAAGGATGTACGCAGTGGCTAGGAAGGTCGTTATGACCAGGAACATGACGATGAAGATCCTTACCATCCAGCGGGCGAAGTCCAACACCTCGGAGTCAAGGTATCGCCCCTCCTGCGCCTTCCACTCCTCGATATTCTTGTTGACGTACGACCAGATGTACAGTGACAGGGTATATACGCCAACCAATGCGAGGACCGCCCATCCAAAGTCGATCATCCAGTCCTCACCGATCTGGAAAGGCATAAATGGGGGGGCCATGACCATGGATGTTCATATCCAGAGAGAGGCTTATGAATCTTCACCCGAGCATGGCGGGCGGAGCGTATGACGCCATATCAGACACCTGCCTCATTCCGAACTCCCGTTCGAACGCCCTTAATGGAGTTGATCTTGCAGCAGCATAAACACCAGCCCCGGCCCTCCACCCTTTCCCAGATCCTCAAAGGTTATTCATCCCAGGATTGACCCGGGCAATGAAACCGTGACCTCTTGCCATGCGCGCCCCTATATTGGCCTGTCGCCCACGCCCGTTGTAGAGATCATTTTACCAACGGCCCTGGTGATGCGGGGGGCCCCTGGGGGCAGCGATACTGCCCCGCTGCAGTCACTGGACAGGGAATGCGGGCACATGGGATTATGCGAGAGATGCCACGATCATATGCTAAGGAAGTATTCGAAGTGGGATGATAGAAATGGATTATCCGTATATCCGCAGATGCTGAGATCTGGAGACGCGATCAGGGCCTGCTTGCTGTCGACGATCACATCGGTGGCCAGGAGATCTGGTTTTCTGACCACCTCGACGCCCTCGGGCACCCTGGTGGAAGGTTCTGCTATCACCTTCACCCTGACCCCTCTTTTGAGCGCATTGGAAATACGGCCAGCGTGGTCGGCCATGATATCACGGAGGACCGGACTTGAGATCAGGAGGGTATCCTGGGCATAGTCAAAGAGCTCTCCCACCTTGGCGAGTATGCGATCCCTGCCGACTATTGTATATACAAGCTGTGGAACGCCTCTTTCAGACAATACTCCCTGCAGCCGCTCCATCCTCTGGAATGCCCGGTCCACATCCGCGAGAAGATTATCCCTCACCTCCTTCGGAGGGCTGGGGAGGAATACCGCGGGCCGACCTCCGCTGACGCTGACCATTTCCCGCTTCTTCAGCGAGTCTAGCACCTTATAGGCAGAGGTGCGAGGGATTCCCGCCACATCGGCAACATCTTCTGCGGTGCCCTGGGACCTCATAACCAGACCTAGATAGGCTCTCGACTCGTAATCTGTGAGGCCAATGCGTTTTAACACCGATGTAATTTCCTCTTTCTCAACATCTATCTGCTCTGCGTCCAGATTCAAAAAGTCAGCGACTTCCATGACCTATCTTGTAGCATGTAGTGCTACAATAGTATTAAGTTGTTCTAGCATTTTCGTCTTTCTAACGGGATGACACTTCATGATGGCAAAAGAGAGTATCCTGCCAAAGGGACTTCCCAAGGAGACGAAGTCCCTTTGCCCCGAATGTAAGAAGGTCGTGCCGGCCCATATATATGCGTCGGATGGAAAAGTAATGATGGACAAGGAGTGTCCCCAACACGGAAAGATCACCGACGTATATTGGTCGGACGTCGATCTGTTCCTCAGGGCAGAGAAATATGCCTATGAGGGCGTGGGAATTGAAAATCCACTGATCAAAGACGCTAAAACTTGTCCAGATAATTGCGGACTGTGCAATCTTCACACCACGCATACTGCATTGGCCAACCTTGATCTGACCAATCGATGCAATCTCAAATGTCCCATCTGCTTCGCCAACGCCAACCAGGCGGGCTATGTATACGAACCATCCTTCGAGGAGGTCGTATTCATGCTGGAGACCCTAAGGGCGGAGCGTCCGGTGCCCTGCCCCGCCGTACAATTCTCCGGTGGCGAGCCTACAATATATCCTCGCTTCCTGGACGTTATACGCAAGGCCAAGGAGCTTAAGTTCGCCCAGATCCAGGTGGCCACCAACGGCCTTAGAATGGCCAGGGAGCCAGACTTCGTCAAGGACTGTGCCGAGGCAGGCCTTAATACGATCTATCTTCAGTTTGACGGGGTCACCGACGACATCTACATGAAGACCCGGAATCGGGAGCTCTTTGATATCAAAGTGAAGGCTATCGAGAACGTTCGCAAGCTCACCAAGAAACGTCCATCCATCGTCCTGGTCCCCACCGTGGTCAAGGGCCTTAACGATCATCAGATCGGAGACATCATAAGGTTCGCCCTGGAGAACAGGGATGTTGTGCGTGGCGTCAACTTCCAGCCCGTCGCATTCACTGGCCGTATCGACCAGGAGGAAAGGGTGAAGGGGAGATACACCATCCCTGACCTGATCAGGGACATACAGGAGCAGACCGGCCTTACAAAGGATGAGGATTGGTATCCCGTGCCCTCGGTGGCCCCCATCTCCAACTACGCTTCGGCCCTTCTGGGATCGGACAAGGTCACCTTCACCAATCATCCCCATTGCGGTATAGCCACCTACTGGTTCATCAACAATGATGGCGACGTGGTGCCGTTGACCCAGTTCGTTGACGTCGATGCGATGATCAAGGACATATTCGAGCTGTCCAAGAAAACCGCCGACTCCGTCTTCCCCAAGCTCTCCCTGATAAAGGCGAGGAAGATCTTCAAGAAACATCTGATCGAGGAGAAGCTGCCTGATGGGCTGACGGCCAATCAATTCCTGGATACATTGACCAATATCATCAACAATGAGACCAAGTCTGGCCTGGCCAAGTTCTCCTGGAACATGATGTTGGTAAGTTCGATGCACTTCCAGGATGATTACAACTACGATATCGAGAGGGTACGTCGCTGCTCTATCCACTATGTAGTGCCCGACGGAAGGATAATTCCCTTCTGCGCCTACAATGGCGGCCCAACCTACAGGGACGAGGTGGAGAAGAAGTTCTCCGTCCCACTGGATGAGTGGAGAAAGACCAGAGGTAGCGAGTACACCTAAGGTGAGTGAAATGAAAACCATAGTTGAGAAGTGCCACCACTGTGGAGCCTGCGTGGGCTCCTGTCCTCAGAATGCCATATACATGAACGATTTTATCCTGGAATTCAGCGAGGCCTGCAACAACTGCGGACGCTGCATAAGGGTCTGCCCGGCCGGCGCCCTGATAAGGGAGGATAAGAAATGAGAACATTGAAGTGCGACGTCGTCGTGGTTGGAGCCGGCCCGGCCGGAGCCATGACTGCCAAGTGGGCAGCCCAGGGCGGCGCCGACGTCATAATGATCGAGAAGAGACCTGAGATCGGCTCCCCCATCCGATGTGGAGAGGGCATCTCCTGTTCCTGGCTGGACCGGGTCGGCATCACCCGAGACCCCAGGTGGGTGGCCCGAGAGGTACGGGGCGCCAAGATCGTCTCCCCCAGCGGACACTCCCTGGTGGTGGATGAGAAGAAGTTTGGCAGTGAGGTCGGCTGGATATTGGACCGCGTCCTGTTCGACAAGGCCCTGGCCAGAGACGCCGCCGTGGCCGGCGTCCAGATCATGCTCAAGACCGCCGCCACCGGCCTGATCAGGGAAGATGGCAAGATCGCCGGCGTCAAGGCAGTCAATCATGGTGAGGAAATTGAGATCCGCGCCAAATGTGTGGTCGGCGCAGATGGATACGAGTCACAGGTAGGAAGATGGGCGGGCATAGACACCAGCCTCAAGACCGACGACATCATCTCCTGTTACCAGTACCGCCTGACCAACATAGATTATGATCCCGACTTCTGTGAGTTCCGCCTTGGTTCCGTGGCTCCTGGCGGCTACGCCTGGATATTCCCCAAGGATGAGAACACCGCCAACGTCGGTCTGGGCGTGCACCTGAGCAAGTTGAAGAACCCCGGAGATGTCAAGGGCTACCTGGACCAGTGGATCGCCAGCGATCCACGCCTAAGCAAGGGGCAGCCTCTTGAGGCCGTATCCGGCGCCGTATCGGTGTGCGCACCCCTCGACTCGGTGTGCATGGACAACCTCCTCCTGGTTGGAGATGCGGCCCGCATGATCGACCCCATCACCGGCGGCGGTATCGCCAATGGCTGCAAGGCAGGCATGTTCGCCGGGAAGGTCCTGGCCAAGGGCGCCAGATCCAACGACTTCTCCATGAAGGTCCTTCAGGAGTACGAAGACGCCTGGAGAGACAATATGGAGGATAAGCTCTGGCGCGACTGGATGGCCAAGGAGAAGTTGATCACCATTTCCGACGACACACTGGACGCGCTCGTAGAGGCCGTCAGTGAGGCAGGGGTGGAAAGGATCAGCGTCGGCAGCCTGCTGACCGCGGTCAAGAACACTCATCCCGAGCTTGTGAAGGAGTTCGAGGATCTTATCTGAGCCCCGAAGCTCCTGTTCCATGAGAGGGCATG
This sequence comes from Methanobacteriota archaeon, assembly GCA_012519255.1. GTDB lineage: Archaea > Thermoplasmatota > Thermoplasmata > Methanomassiliicoccales > Methanomassiliicoccaceae > DTU008. Next base: position 12,088 of record JAAYQQ010000113.1, read on the forward strand.
TCGCCCTCAAAACCTCTTTCTTATCTTTTTATCTCCCATTTTCAGCCATATCATGATCACTGGTAACTCCATCGAACATCAATGAACGTCCGGACATGAATAACGGCCAGGGGTGCGATATCTCTCTAGACATGATCATTCGAACTCGAGATCACCACGTACATCCCAGTGCCCCCTGATCTGGGCCCCAGGGCCGCCACCAGAACGATGACGTGCCAATAGGGTAGAAAAACCGTGACGGGGAAGGGGCATCCGAAGAGTAAAGAAGGTTTGGGGAGGAAGGGATTAGAACCTTGTTAGACATGTTGTTTTTCTAGGAGGAGGAGCCCCCTTTACCTTATTGGTCCCCGGTCACAATTGAATATGGTATCCAAGTGATATATACTATTGGATGATACATCCAACTATATTCTAAAACCACACCATAACGACAATGATCGCTCTTCCCCTGATGAGCGTCGAACCCATCTTCCTCATACTATCTGCAGGAAACCTTGTGAATAACCTTGCAAGGCGCCTCCCATCATGCACGGACGCCTGGCCACCTCATGAGCATGTGATCGAGAACAGTTGCTGCCGGTCAAGATCATGGAGACCCAATGAAAATGGAGGGCGATCTCAAATAAAGAGGGGCGATCAGGCCCTTTCCACCCTGGCCCCGTCAACGCCCGTCTGGACGATATAGGGGATACCGCCCCTTCGCCTAATGGCCTTGCTGACCTCTTCGGGACGATCGGTCAGCGCGATCATGCTACCTCCACCTCCGGCGCCGGTTAGCTTGGCGCCATAGGAGAGGGGCAACGCAGCATCAACCAGTGTCTGCAGCTCCCGCGAGGAGACACCCAAAATGGCCAGCAGATTATGATCTCTGGTCATAAGCCGGCCCAATGCCTCCACGTCGCGCTCCCTGAGCCGCGCCATTCCCTCCTGGGTGATCTGTCCTATCTCATCGACCAACTCTGCGGCGAAACGGGTTCTTTCCACGTAACGCCGCACCCTGGCCACCAACGGGCCAGTGGACGCCCTTATCCCCGTGAAGCCAATGACAAAGGTGAGCTCGGGAGCCGGACAATGGTGAACATACCACTGTCGGGAGTCCTGCCGGATATGCCAGAGCAGGTCATCACCCGGGGAGGAATCTACAAAGATCCCATGGCCATGGCTGCTCGCCGAGGTGTCAAGGGGGCTGGCGCGCCCCTGCACCATGGACTCCACATTAAAGGCCCGTCGGGCCACGCCCTCCACATCAAAATCATCGCTCATCGCCCCCAGCGCGGCCAGGAAGGCCACCGTGACCGCCGCGGAAGAACCCAGGCCAGAGCCCGAAGGGATCTCTGAAGATATCTCAATACTTAACGGACCTCCGCGCCAGTAATCCCTCATCGCCGTATGGATGTATGGATGATATTGATAGGTGAGGGGGTATCCATTCACCGTGCTCTTATCGGCCTCACTCACCGTGCAGGACAGCCTTAGATCAATGCCCAATGCTATGGCTGGCTTACCGAACACCACGGCATGCTCTCCCAGAAGAATTATCTTGCCAGGGGCGGAAGTGAGGATCATTCCGTGGCCATTATCTTTCGCTCATTAAACCGTTTGCCGACTTTGGCGCATACCTCAACGATAATGAGCATCCTGCATCGAAAAATATGAGCAATCTACATATAGACAATGCTTGCAAGAAAGGTCAAACCCCTTCAATCACAGGATTTGATAGGATGACCGATGAAAGAAGCGCAGTCGTGACCACCCTGAATGGTCAGATAGTCGAGTGGAAGATCTTTGACGATCCTCAGCGTGCCAGGGAGCACTACTGTGAGGGAGTTTGTCGACTGAGAGACTTCCTCCAGCGATCTTCCGGGGAGGACGCCTGGGAGATCATGCTCTGTGACGTGCGCCAGTATGCCCTGTCAAAGCCCCAAAAAGAGAGGACGGTTCCCCCAGACAATACCGACTGGTACGGCAGATCTCTCAAGGCCATGGCCAATCAGGCCCGGCGGATAAGGAGCATTAGACCTCGGTGGAACCTGCAGATGTGGAACCGTCTGCGAGATAACGTTCGCCTGATGCTTCACGAAGATGAGGAGTCGACGCAGAGTCTATAGAATCCATCTCCCGGCGCGCCCCTCACACGAACATGGCAACATCTTCACACATCCTCACCTGGATAGGCGATGTCATTGACCCTGCCACACGATAGAGTATCCAGATGATCATTATGAGTTCGCAATAATGCCACAGCGAGTCGTGGGGGAAGAGTCGCCATCACCCCTGACAAATCATAAAGAGCAAGGCGGCCGTTGGGCCGCCTTGTCGTGGAATAAAATTAAAGGTCGTGTTTCTCGGCCATATCCTCAAGGGCCTGATTGGGGCTCTTGTTGTCAAGCTCGTCACGGGGCGTCTCCCACCATTCCTCTTCAAAGGATTGCAGCGCGGCCATGAGCTTGTCCTCGGTGGGGAAGTCGCTGCCCATTGTCTCCGTGAACTCCTCCTGAAATGACTTGAGCAGATCGACACCGTACTCATTATTTACAAGAGTAACGGCCAGATAATCATCCAGGTTACGGGCAAAGGTCAGGGCCATCTCCTTGGGAACCACATCCATAAGCATGTCCAGCAGCGCATTGGACAGGGCGAGAAACATTATTTCCGCCTGAGCATCCTCTGGAACCTCGGGATCGGCGATAACCTCCTTCAGACCGGGGTACCACACCTCACGCAGGGCATAGGCGCGGGCCTGGTTCTTGCCAAAGATATACCCCTCGGCAATGGAATCAAGGTCCTCCACAATCTCTTCACAGGTAGGTAATTCCTCTTCCTCCTGTTTGGCCGCCTTCTCCGATTCCCTGGTCATCTCCTTCTTGGCCGAGGATTTAGTAGCATCGGTCTTGTCATTCACTGCCTTCACCTCCGAGATCGGTCCCCCACATCAGGCCTAAACCTCTCTGGCCATGTCAGGTCCGTGTTCAAAGGATGGAAGAGCCCGTATATAACAACAATCCGCCATAGATGCATGATGGCACATATCGCTCAATGCTCCAGCTCCTCCACGACCTTCTTGACCATCTCCAGGCCCCTGACGATGTTTTCCTCCGAGGCAGCATAGGAGAAACGGAGATGATGCTCTCCACGCTCTCCGAACGCGGTGCCGGGCGCGACGATTACTCCCGCCCTGACCAGCCGCGTGGCAAGCTCCCTTGATGATATGGGCAGATCATAGCGCGGGAAGGCGTAGAAGGCGCCCCTGGGAAGCGGACAATGGAATCCCTCTATCTCATTGAGGAGCCGAACGATGGCTCTCCTCCTGCGATCGAACTCTGGCAGGATCTTTCGAAGGAAACTTTCCTGAGCATCGAATGCCTCGGCAAGGGCATACTGCTGGGGCGTGGGCGGGGCGGCCACTAGATGATACTGTATCTTGGCGATGTGGTCCACCAGCTCAGCCGGCGCGGTGAGGTAGCCGATCCTCCACCCGGGTACGGCAAATGACTTTGAGAAGGAGTTCAGAACCACCGCCCTCTCAATGTGCTCGTTGAACGAATGGTGCACTCCGCCATCATAGAGGAAGTTCTCGTAGACCTCATCGGAAATTACCCAGAGGTCGTTATCGGCCGCAATGTCCACCAATGCATTGAATGTCTCACGGTCAAGGACGCCTCCGGTTGGATTGGAGGGCGAATTTACCACCAGACCCCTGGTCCTGGGAGTTATAAGTGAGTTGATCTCATCAACATCGGGCATGAAACTACCCTCGGTCAGGCCATACGGCACCGCCCTGGCTCCAGCGAGCATGCAGTTGGGCTCATAGAGCACGAAGCCCGGCTCCGGTATGAGCACCTCATCACCCGGGTCGAACAGGGTCTGATAGGCGGCAATGGTCCCCTGGGTGCCCGAGGCGGTTATGACGACGTTCTCCATACCAAGGTCCCCGCGATAGCGAGATACCCTTGAAGCGACTGCCTGACGAAGCTCATCGATCCCCTTGGTGGGACCATAGCGATTACGGCCCTGCTCCGCCGCCTTCTTCAAAGCATTCGTGATCTCCTGAGGGGGCTCAAAGTCAAGCTCGCCCAGGCCGAGATTGATGGAGTCCTTGGTGGCCATCTCGAACATCTCCCGGATGCCAGACGGCTTTATGGACCTCGCGCGCTTAGAGATCATGGGAGCATGATAACCATTCTCATTGATAAGCTCCTTTGTGCGACCGCGGGGTATGAAGATGGTGCGACAAACGGTATTTAGGTAGCGGACGAACCTTTGCGCATCCTGACGATGGAGATTAATAACGGGCCGCCAAGAATGCCGGTCCAATATATCGCACGCCGTCCATGTCTTTTCGCTCGATTCGCTACATCGACGGGACAGGTTTGGGGAACCTTTCGCCGCACATACTGCCATAGAATAAGTTGGCAACACGCCCCTCAATAGCAAGATACTCCATGGAACGGACCTCAAAACACCCTCTCAGCGCATTTATGGAAGAGACCTTGATAGGGTGGAGCGGCCCCCAATGGTGTTGCAGAGAATATTGAATGATACGACCCGTCCGGCGTTCCCCTCGATAGATTTTATCTCATGGCAGAGGCAATAGATTTTAGACAGGTGTTGCAGAATGCCAATCCCAACAGGCGGCGGAACGGCAAGGTCGCTCATGGATGCAAGGATCGCCGAGGCGCTGGAGCCCGCCCCCCCTGCCTGGCCGCCTCCAGAGCGCGACCGCACACCCGTCGGCGAGAACGATGCGGCACGCTATTTGAAGGGGCGCGTCATCCATGAAAGAGAGGAAGACCTGGTCAGCCAGACATCTCACCCCTCCCTATACTCAGAGAGCGTGGCGGAGCCCCGCCTGCTCAAAACAGTGGCACGCTTCCCCCGTGACTTCTTCGACATTATCGATTCAGGCCGTCGTGAGGTCAGATTCCACATTCAGCCGATTCTCTCTAGATCCTCGCCCCCCATCGCGGAGACGCGGCCAAGCGGATCAGCAAGCGCGCGTTCCTATGTTATCATCCTACGTGGCGCCATGGAGATGGAGGATGACAACCTCTTCCTGGCCATAGTCGTCCACGAACTGTGTCATGTGGTGCTTGACCATCCCGCACCGATCGCCTGGCCTCGAGAACCCGACGAGCTGGGGAGGGCCACCGCGCGCATGGAAAATGAGGCTCTCGAGCTTGCCGACGAGATCGGGTTCAGGGAGGAGACCTGGCTGCTTAGAGACCTGATCGCAGATCTCGCCCAGATGCAGGGTAAGGAGAATCCCTTCCTACCGGATGGCAGGATGAGAATACCCTGACAACGAAAAGATAGGTGGAAAAGATATGGTGCGAGGGGCCGGATTCGAACCGGCGAACCTCTTCAGGAACAGATCTTGAGTCTGTCGCCTTTGGCCGATGAGGGTTACTCATCATTGACCTGGCTTGGCTACCCTCGCGTGGTGGAGTTTCGTAAAGCCACATCCCTAATTAAATGTTGGCACATCGCCAGCATTGAGCCAGGAGGCAGCCACATGCATCTGGACGGCGACAATTGCTCATTTAACGAATAACCTATCTCATCCATATTGCATAACGGCCTCGCGAGCACTGACTTCCGGCAGGATGTTGCCCCCATGTTTTACGAGGAATGCCCTCCCGGCAGGTTCCAAACACGTCATCATGCCCTTGACGATGTGCGGCACAAATATTCAGATAAGGTCAAAAACCAGTAATGTCTTGCCGGACCATGGACAGGGACAGGAAGATACTCCTATTGCTCATTTTCACCTCATTGATCGTTCCCGCAATATTGATCGTGGCAATGTTCACATGGGCGATGGATGCCATTGACATTGAGATCCAGGCCCTGTTCCTCTGTATAATGGTCCCCATTATCGCCCTGTCCGCATACATGTGGGCAACCGGAAAGGGCGCCATGCTGATCGCGGGATACAATACCTCGCCAAGGTCCGTACGGGACATGTATGACTCCAGGGCCCTGGCCAAATACACCGGCAAGGTGGTGACGATATCCATGGTGATCATGTTGCTCGCCATGGAGTCCATATTCATATTCAGGAAAATGATCGTATTCTGGGCCCTCCTGATAGCCAGTATCGTCATACTGATGGCCGGCATCCTCTACATGAACAAGAGCAAGCGGTTCCTGAAAGAAGGGGTCACATCCGCCGAACCATTGATGACTCCAGAGGATAGAAAGTTAAACCGCAATGTCACGATCGTGGGACTCGTCGTGACCGCCATTATCATTATTGCCGTGATCGCATTCATGGGCTCCGGAAGCGTCAGTGTCACACTGGGAGATGATGATCTTCAGGTGAAGGCCCCCCTGGCGAATGTGGATGTCCCCTACCAGGATATCGAATCGGTAGAGTATAGGGAAAATTTCGATACTGGCCGTCGTATCGGTGGATTCGGGGGCACGGAGATATGTAGCGGGAACTTCCAGAATGATGAGTTTGGAAAATATAAGCTGGCCTCGCATACCTCCGTTCCCGATCACATCATAGTGCATTATTCCGGCGGAGTGCTGGCATTCAATCTTGACACCGCAGAGAATACCCAGCAGACGTATGAAGAACTTCTGTCGAGAGTGTCATATGATGGCGCCAGGTAAGCCATCATACCATGCTTTCCACATCTAGATGAAGTCCATATCATTTTCCGGATGGCCGTACGATATCATGCATGAAATGCATCATTCCTCTATCCCATTCATGCATATCATGATCCATCGATAATGAGATATGAGCTGTGAGAAAATATTTAATATATACGAACCTATATTTCTTTGCCTGTTCCAACAGGCCGGGAGAGGTGCTTATTCACCTCGCCATTTCCTCCAGATTCGAACCACCCACAAATGATGATGAGGCAGCGCCTCTCCCTCTATTCTATTATTAATCAGGCGATTAAACAAGGTAAGAGGCCAGGCCATCTCTACGACCGTCGTGGCCCCTGACGTTCTTGATGAAGAACCGTCAACGGAGAGGCAACCGGGGCCTGGGCATCAGGCCATTCAGGTAAGAACCTCGGCCCCGCCGTCTCGAACAACAACGGTGTGTTCCTTCTGCGATACCATGCCGCCGCAGACCTCGGTCAGCATGGGATATGAGTAGATCAGGCCATGCCTCACCAGCGTCCGCAGGTATGCGGGAGCATTGCTATCCAGAGCAGTGCACCATCGCTCGCAGAAGGGCAGCCCGCCGAACCGCTCCTGGATCAGTTGAAAGTGTTCGGCAGCGGCCTTGTCCCGGATCTTCCTCTCACGGATCACGCGATAGATGTTGCCGGGCCTGGAGTTTTGCACCTCGCCGCCGCCATCGGTAACGAAGGGTTCAATGGCCAGGATCATTCCCTGCTCGACCCTGGTGGTGACACCATCATCACAGTTGGGAACGGTGAGACCAGCATGCAGATTGTGCTGGGCCATTCCATGACCTGTCAGGTTGACAACCGGGGAGTACCCATTGCTGCGTACAACCCGTTCGATGGTCCCGCCGATCATATTCACGGGCGTTCCCTCGCTCACGATCTCAATGGCTACAGCAAGGGCCCTGGCGGCAGAGTCGATCAGACCTGTCCAATTCCGGGTGCCCACCTCCACCGTCACTGCGGTGTCGCCGATCCAGCCATCAACATGAGCTCCAACGTCGATCTTGACGAGGTCCCCATTTTTGAATTTTAGTCTGTCGCCCGTAATGGGAGTGTAGTGAGCAGCGATCTCATTGATGCTCAGGTTGCATGGGAATGCAGGTGTTGCCCCCCGAGAAATGATGTGCCCCTCCACCTCTTCGGCCACTTCGAGCAGGGAAACTCCCTCATCGATCATTTCCGCGCCAATGTCTCTGGCCTCTCGGGCGATCGACCCGGCCTTACGTAGGTTGGAAAGAATCTCTTCATTCATTTAGAGCCGCCTCGATAGTCTCCGTAGCGATTGCCCCTGGACGGATTATTACCGGATCGTCGTCGGTGAGTTGCACGATTGTGGATGGAGTGCCCAGCCTGGCAGGACCGCCATCGATGTAGATGCTGACCGAAGCTCCCAGATCATTCACCGCATCCCGGCAGGTTACGGGACTCTTGTGAGAGTGCATATTTGCAGAGGTGGTGACGATGGGGCCAAATTCCCCAATAAGTTCGAGAGCAACAGGGTGCTGCGGTATCCGGATGCCGACCTCGTTGGTGGAAGCGGTAAGGATATCCGGGACGCATGATCTCTTCTTTACGAGAAGGGTTAACGGCCCAGGCATAAACCTCTTGATCAACGTACGGGCGCGATCATCAAGGTATGCGATCTCTTCCATCATCTTGACGTCGCGGACGGCGATGGACATGGGCATATCAAAGGGACGGCGCTTGGCCATGTAGATACGTTTTACAGCGGTCTCGTCGAAGGGATCACAACCAAGGCCGTATACCGTCTCGGTCGGATAAACAATAAGCCGGCCAGCGGTCAGCTCTGTGATTATTTCTCTCATCTTCGACGCAGGGATCGTTGGCACCCCGCCCTCCTCTGTGCAAGTCACTATCTCCATCATTATTCCCCTAGATAGTTCAACGCTTCCTTCATATATTCATCCGCATTCCCCCGGACGCATGGGCCATGGCCAGGGTATAGATCGGTAAGCCGCAATGAGGCGAGCCTTTTCACCGAGATGATAAGAGAGTTGAGGTCTCCCGTGGGTAGATCCCATCGCCCCACTCCCCCTGCAAAGACTGTGTCGCCTGAGATGAGAGAACCGGTCGAGGCCTCGAAAAGGCATATCCCTCCTCTGGTATGCCCGGGAGTGTGAATGACGGTAAAGACGTGATCTCCAGTGTCGAGGAGATCGCCCGAGTTCAGACACTTCACGTTCATCGGATCCATTCGACTGCCGAACATCTCCGCGGTAGTGACTGTAGAAGAGCCCTCCCTCACAGGTGGTGCATCAAGCTCGTGTATATGAACCTCTGCATCCAGCGCCTTCGCCATCTGTTGCGCCCCCCCAACATGATCATAATGACAATGCGTAAGAATGATCTTTCGTACACGGGAGATATCTTCCACCTTCGAGATCGAGGCGAGCAGAGTAGAATGATGAATGCCCGTGCCCGTGTCCACAAGAATAGCTCTATCTCCAGATATTAGGAAACAATTAGAGTCGTAACCGGTTCCAGAGAGGATGTGGACGGTCATCGTTCGTTGTGAAGCTGATGCCCCTATTTAGTCTTTCCTCAAAATGTTTTTTGAATAAATATATCTGGATACGTTCATTGGATGAATGCTCACAACATCCATCCATCATTGTTCAAAAATGACAGATATCATCATAAGAGATCGGGGCAACGGCCCAATGAGACTTGAAGATCAATGAGGATCATTCTCTATCGACTCAATAAAATCATGTGATCATATCAAATGATGATGATCTGCGATCAATGATGGCATGATGAAATGATCTAGATACTTATGCACCAATAAAGATGGCACTTCATCTAACCAATAAAAATTGAAAAATGAGGAAGAGTTGTGTCATACGCAATTCGATTGACTGTTAAGCCGACACCAAGCGGCGAGAACGTTAGTAACAGCGGGCTGAATACCTCGGCGAACCTTGGTACTTACACCCCTGTCCTATCAAACCCGTCAGTTACGGATGTCCTAAGATGCCTCTTTTTCGGGGTAGTTTCGAGCTTAGATGCTTTCAGCTCTTATCCATTATAGCGTGGCTGCTCAGCAGTGCCTTGCCAGACAACTGATGGACTAGAGGCTACGAGTCCCTGTTCCTCTCGTACTAAAGGAC
>JAAYQQ010000114.1 GCA_012519255.1 Methanobacteriota archaeon
ATACCAAGGGGGCCGCTTTTCATGTCCTTTTGCCCAAGATCGAGCAGTCACCGTGGCCAGAGGGCTAAACGGATAACATTTCACAATGGCATTTTCCTCTTAATCCCTTTGTAACGTTCATCATGCCAGGCGAGCCCTGGATGCCGTGAATGGCGGGAGATGAATCTATTTATTGCCGTCGGGGCTTTAGCGTCCCCATGACCTTCGTGCTAGGTATCGCCGGCAGCCCTCGTCGTGGTGGCAACAGCGAGCTGCTGCTCGACGCTGCCCTGGCCGGAGCGGCAGGGGAGGGCGCCGAGGTGCAAAAGGTCGTGCTGAGCGAGCTCTCCTTCTCTGGATGCACTTCCTGTAATAAGTGCGCCAATGGTCATGACTGCGTGCTCCAGGACGATATGGAACACGTGTATTCATCACTGGATCGTGCCGATGTCATCATCCTGGCCTCCCCATTGTATTTTGAGGGGTTGAGCTCGCAGATGAAGGCGATGATCGACCGTGGGCAGGTGTACTGGGTGCGCAAGTATGTGCTCAGGCGGCAGGGGAAGAGGCGACGGGGCGCGATGATCGCCGTGGGCGCACGGCTGAACGCCGACTTCACCTCTGCCCTGAGGCCCGCCAAGGTGTGGCTGCTGACAATGAATGCAGATATGGACACGCTCACCTTCGGGGGTTTCGAAGAAAAGGGATCTATCCTGGATGATCCCGACGCTCTCGCCAATGCTCGCGCACTTGGCAGCCGATTGGTCGCGGAAGGGCGAAATCTCCATTAATATACAGCCCCATCTTCAGGACGTACATGGTAGTCATCAGCGTATCCCTCTCCGCCAGAGAGCTCAGGGAGTTTGAGGATGTGGCCAGGCAGGCAGGTTTCTCCTCACGTTCCGACGCGGTCCGCGACGCCCTCTCCCTTTTTGTCAGTAACAATAACTGGGTCAACGAAATGGAAGGTCGGGTCTCCTGTGCGGTCTCGGTCATATATGCCGATCGCAAGAAGCATCACGTCCACGAAGTGATCCATCAGTATGCTGACATAGTCCATTCGTCGATGCACACTCATCTGGAGCATAGATGCGTGGAGCAGATAGTGCTTGACGGGCCGTCGGAGGAGGTCCGCAAACTGCTTTCTGAACTATCATCGCATAAGGATGTGCGCATCGCCATGAATCTGTTCTGAGTGTCAGATTATTAACATCTTCAGTCTGGCTTAGCACACTCCCTAAATAGTGACCACCTGTTCAATTCCCCATGGAAGGAACTCGCCGTGTGTCATGTCGTGTCGAAGGCATGGACTGTATCGAGTGCGCCAGGAAGATCGAGAAAGCGGTGAGCTCCATAGATGGGGTCAGACAGGTCCGGATCTCTTACACGCTGGGAAAGCTTAACGTGGAAATGGATGAGACCAAGGCCTCTTCCAAAGAGATATCCGCCACATTACGGCGTCTAGGCTATGGCATCAAGGATGAGGAGGCGCCGGTGGAAGATTTCTTCACATTTAAAAACTCCAATCTATTGATCACCCTGGTATCTGGCGCTCTCTTCGTCATTGGTCTGCTCGGGGATTTTTTGCTGAATGAGCCGTTACTATACCTCCCAGCGTACGCGGGAGCCATCGTTGTGGGTGGCTTTCCCATTGCGCTCCGTGGGGTGGCCTCGGTGGCGGAACGCTATCTGGACATGAACATCCTGATGCTCATCGCCGTGGCCGGGGCCGTGCTTATCGCCGCCTATGAGGAGGCGGCCTCGATAGTCTTCTTATTCTCTCTGGCCGAGCTGCTGGAATCGTTCTCGGTATCGCGGGCGCGGCGCTCCATATCTGAGTTGATGGACTTCACTCCCCAATCTGCCATGGTCATCCGCGATGGCAGAGAGAGAAGGATCGATGTTACCGACGTGCGGGTGGGCGACATCGTTGTCGTGCGGCCTGGGGAGCGCCTGCCAGTCGATGGCGAGGTTGTCAAGGGCGTTTCATCGATAGAGGAGAGCGCCATCACCGGGGAGAGCGCTCCGGTACGCAAGACCGTCGGCGACGCCGTCTTTGGCGGCACACTCAATGGCCTTGGCTCTTTGGATATCAAGGTCACCAAGCGCTTCGAGGACACGGTCATATCGAAGATAATTCAGCTGGTGGAAGAGGCCGAGGCGACCAAGGCGCCCACCGAACGCTTCGTGGACCGCTTCGCCCGCTATTACACGCCGGCCGTTCTCGTTCTTGCCGTGGCCACCATGTTCCTTCCCACTCTATTGTTCGGCTGGCCGCTGGAAGAATGGTTCTACCGGGGCCTGGTGCTGCTGGTGATCTCTTGCCCCTGCGCCCTGGTCATCTCCACGCCTGTCTCCATAGTCTCCGCCATCTCCGGCGGCGCGCATCACGGCGTATTGTTCAAGGGCGGTCTGTATCTTGAGAAGATGGGCGAGGTGAAGGTGGTCGCCTTCGATAAGACTGGCACCTTGACCAAGGGGCAGACGTCGGTGGAGGATGTGGTGCCCTTTGATGGATACTCTGCTCGCGAGGTACTGAGGCTGGCGGCATCGGCGGAGAACCGGTCGGAACACCATCTTGCCCGCGCCGTCATG
>JAAYQQ010000115.1 GCA_012519255.1 Methanobacteriota archaeon
GATAAGGCGTTGAATAATCATCTGAAGTGGGCGGGGCTCGCCCGTCGGGATGGTAAGATCAGCGTGGGCGGGACGAGGGCGGAGGGGGGTGCATTATCTCGCGGATTCTATGCCATGCCGACCGTGGTGGAAGGCCTGCCCGAGACGCACGAGTTAATGCGCCGGGAGCTCTTCGTACCCATCTTAGGTGTGCAGCGGTACCGCACGTTGCAGGGTGCCGTGGAGATGGCCAACGCCACCGAGTTCGGGCTCACCGCGGGCATCTTCTCCAACAGCGAGGCCGAGCTGAAGCATTTCTTCGATAACATGCAGTTTGGCGTGCTCTACGCCAATCGGCGACGTAGTGGAACCACCGGGGCGATGGTGGGGGCGCAGGCATTTGCAGGGTGGAAGGGGTCCGGCTCGACCGGCCATGGTACCGGTTCAACACACTATCTCCTACAGTTCATGCGCGAACAGTCACGCACGGTAGTCAGACGCTGACGGCAATCGGTGGCGTGTTGCCGAGAGTCACATATTAAATGAGGGAAGGGGGGTGAGAAATAACTCCACTCATTCCAAGGAGATCTCCACAGATCCGGACGCTACAAACTCTCTTAAGCATGGGGCTGCGTAGTAAACGTCGATGCTGGGACTGGAGGACATCATCGGGCTTGAGGTCATAAGTTCTGACGCTAGGGTGATGGGGGTGGTGGAAGGGATAGGCATCGATATTCCCTCCTGGAAGGTCCTGGGGCTGAGAGTGGGACTGCGCCGGGGCCTGGAGGAATCCATCGGACGAAGGCGGCACGTCTTTGCCGTGGAAAGGGTCCAGATATCCACTGCCGAAGTGGACACGGTGTCAGACACGGTCATCCTCCAGAGGCCCATCTCCTCGGCCGGTGAGGTCATAATTACCGATGACTCATCTCTTGTCTCCGCTGGCGGGCTAATGGGTATGAGGGTCATCTGTCGCAATGCCCGCCAGATAGGCACGGTCGACAATCTGATCCTCGATCCCGACCATGGATGGGCGATACCATATCTCCAGGTCAAGCTGGATAAGGAGGTGGTAGAAAGTCTGAACATGCGCCAACATTTCCTTTCTGCCCCTGTCACCGTTATACGCACCTCCGATATCCGGGCGATGGGAGACATGATCATGCTGGACATAACCTTCGAGCAGTTGCGTGAATTCCTGGAGAGCGGACCATCGACCTCTTCCGGGCAGAGGCCGGCTCCATCGCCCAATGCAGGGCCGCCCCGGTGAGAGTGGCCGAATTGATGACACAAGACTCTTCCGTATGGGCTCAACTGTCTAATCCCTGCATCCCATCTTTTTTATCCGCTCTTTCCGTTCTCTCTTCTTCCGAGTCTTCCGAGTGATGAGATGATCGAGACACATGGGCTGACCAGAAAGTTCGGAAACATCGTCGCAGTGGATTCCCTGGACCTGACTATCCGTGATGGTGAAGTCTTTGGTCTCATCGGACCGAATGGCGCTGGCAAGACCACCACGGTGCGCATGCTGTGCTGTCTAATCGCCCCAACTGCGGGAACAGCCACAGTCCATGGATTGGACGTGCGCGATCCGGAGGAGGCACTGCTCATAAGGGGCAAGCTTGGCCTTCTCCCCGAGGTGCCTGGGCTCTATGAGACTCTCTCGGCCTACAAGAATCTCGATTTCTACGCTCAACTCTATGATGTTCCCAGGGGTCTCCGCGCCCGCCGTATCGAAGAGCTCCTTCGTACCCTGGACATGTGGGGCCGGCGCGATGACCCGGTTGGCAAGTTCTCCAAGGGCATGAAGCAGAAGATCGCAATTGCCCGGGCACTGGTGCACGAGCCCGACTATCTTTTCCTGGACGAACCGACGTCGGGGCTGGACCCGGAGGCCTCACGGATGGTGCGTAATTACCTTCTCGACCTCAAGAAGGAGGGGCGGACGATCCTCATCAACACTCACAACCTTGACGACGCTACCCGGCTGTGCGACAGGATAGGCGTCATGAAGGCATCACTCCTTGCGGTGGGCTCGCCCGATGAGCTTGCCAGCATGTTCTGGGGGCACACCACCGTGGTACGTCTGCGCAGGATCCTCCCTAGCATGGTAGATGCGGTACGCGCTCTAGCCGGCGTTACTGACGTGCGGACGGAGGGAGACTCACTCTACATCGATGTCGCCTCCCCCGATGATATCAATCCCACCATAGTGCGAACGCTCCTTAATCAGGGCGGAGAGGTGCTATCCATGGGGGAGCTCAAGCGTGGGCTTGAGGACGTGTACATTAAATTGGTGGGGGGGAGGCAATGAGGCTGGACCGCATATGGACGGTGGCCAAGAAAGACATGTCAGAGTTCAGGACCAACAAGTACGTCATGTTCTCACTGATACTCATGCCCCTGATCATGGCGCTGGTACTGCCAACGATCTATCTCACGCCCTTCACAATGTTTGCGGAGCCAAACGAACCTTTCTCCTTGGAAATTTCGGAAGATGAACGGTATTTCAACAAGAACATCACCGGTGGCTCCTTCGTCAACACCACTTTTGTCGACTGTGTCGTCGTTGACGTGGTGGCGGAGAGCTGTTCATTTGAGGGGTGTGAGATCTCCTCCAGCCTGGTGCGTTCGTCGTTCCTTGGCAATAGCTCCGTCAGCGACAGCGCCATCATATATTCTAATGTCCTCAACATAACCATGGAAGGCGTAGTCACCTCTGATTTGCGCACCCTGGGAGATAATGATGAGGAATCCGCCTTCCTTATTCAGTTCATAGATTTCCTTCTGCTCTTCTTCATCCTTATTCCAGCCATTCTGCCCACGGTTATCGCCTCCTATAGTTTCGTCGGGGAGAAGCTCAACCGCAGCCTGGAGCCCCTCCTGGCCACGCCGACCACAGACGCCGAACTGCTGGCAGGCAAGTCATTATCCATATTCCTGCCCACCATGGTGGTCACTTGGGCATCATTCATTCCATTCGTTCTACTGGTCAATTTCCTGTCCACGCCCATCTTGGGCCACGCCCCCCTGCCCGACCTCACCTGGATCATTGGCGTCTTCCTCCTTGCTCCACTGTTCTGCATCATGGCCATTGCCCTGAATGTGATCGTATCCTCCAGGGTGACCGATGTGCGGGCATCTCAGCAGATCGGTTCCCTGGTGGTGCTGCCAGTGGTGTTGCTGTTCATCGTCTCCCTATCCGGTCTGTTTGTCATGGGCCCTCTCACAATGCTCGCCATCGCGGGTTTGGTCTTACTGGCCGACCTGGGCATCGCCTATCTATCGCTGAGGACCTTCCAACGAGAGGAGATCCTTGTAAAGTGGAAATGATATCATGAGTGCTGATACGCTCACCTATCGTCGCCTTATCGACAATGCCATGCATCTCTACCGCGAGGAGCGCTACCGTGAGGGCATAGTTTACCTCAACCGCCATGCTCACAAGGTGGAGGGGAACCTGGCGCAGATCTACAATTTGTTATATTCTCTGACTGCCCGGGCAGGCGGCACAAATCTTGCCATAGCCATATTTCAGGAGGCGGTAGAGGAGAAGGGACTGTGGTACTCGGGAAAGTATCTGCGCACCGAAGAGAGCATTGAATCGATGCGCGGATATGGGGACTTCGATCGTCTGGTCCGCATATGTGAAGGGCGAGAGGCGGAGGCGCATCTCAACGCCCGGTCGGAGCTCAAGATCGTCGCCCCGTCGAAGAGTGAGGCAAAGAGTGAAGGTGCAAGGCTGTTGGTGACCCTGCACGGCGACCGGGAAAATAATGAGCTCAATGGGCCACATTGGGAAAAGGCGGTGGAAGAGGGGCATGTCCTGGCGCTGGTCCAGTCGTCGGTGGAGGATTTCTCCGATGCCTACGTGTGGAATGATCTCCCCAAAGGGGGCATGGAATTAAAGGAGCATCTGGCAACGCTTGACAAAAAATTTTGCATACCGTCCGAGAGAATTGTCCTGGGAGGTTTCTCTGAAGGTTGCCAGGCGATTCTCCATGCAATTCTGGAGGGTTTGGTCAAGGCGCGGACATTGTTACTGGTAAGCCCTCGCCTCACTCATATTGATCAATGGGCTCACCGCCTGGGGGCTTTGGAGGGGATGAACGTTCACATCGTCGCCGGTGAGCAGGACGATGAATGTCTGAAATGCTCACGAAATCTCGCCGCCCTGCTCGATGGGCAGGGCATCCGCAACCATCTGCGTCTGGTCGAGGGACTTGGGCACGACTTCCCCATGGACTTCGACAGGGATATCGAAGCGGCGCTAGGGGATTGAGATATCGAGGAAAGGCAGGCGCTCTAGGAGCGACTCACTCTCTTTTCCATCCCGAGATCATCACGGTGATGAGGGCCAACGCTATGGTCATGGCGGCGATGATAAGCAGATTATCAAGCGCCCCGGAGGCGTTGCCGTAGATCATGGCATCGCGGAGCCCATTGTTCACATAGGTCAGCGGCAACACCTGGGCGAATGACTGCAGGTATGCGGGCATGCTCTCCAGGGGGAAGAATGACCCGGCCAGGAACATCATCGGGAATGTCACCGCGCCTGCCGCCGTCCCTGCCACCTCCTCGTCCTTGACGAACTGGGCGATGATCATGCCAATCGCGGTGAAGAGCATGGTGGAGAGGATAATGATCGCGATGGACACCGCATCAATGGATACGCTCACATCGTAGAGCAGGATTCCCGTTGCCATGGTGGCCACGACCGAGATCGCCACCATTACCAACATCCATATCATCATACCTATCAGCCACTCGGCGTTATTCATGGGAGTGGTGGCCAGTTTCCTGAAGATGCCGTTGTTGCGGAAGCGAGTCTGGTAGCCCACGATGGATTGGACAGATACCATCATGATCATCAGTCCTATGGTGCCCGGCAAGAAGAAATCGATGTAACTGAAGTGTTCGCTCACTATATTGGCCGTTTGCACCTCGATAACGTTGATTCCACCACTGCGCTGCAGGTTCATCTGTTGGGTGACCGCATTGACGGCAGTCATCACCGCCATGGCTGATCCAGAGGTGCTGTCCTGTCTTAGCTCAATGGTTGTGGGAGTCTGTTGGTTGAAATCGTTTTCGAAGCCCTTTGGTATTATTAGCATGCTGGTGACCGAATGACTCTCTATGTATGCAGCGGGGTCGGCGTCAGCTGGCACCTCTATGATATGCAGGACGCCCGTGTCGTTGAGTCCCTCGATATAATTATTCGAGATCTGTGAATCATCAAGATCCTGTACATACAGATTATAAGTGGAAGTTCCCCCGCCGGAGAATATGGCGCCGAAGATAAGGATAAGCATGACCGGGAAAGCAATCGTCCAGAACACCGAGCCGGGACTGCGGAAGAACTGTTTGGCCAGTCCACTGATGATCGCTCCGATGCGTTTAGCCATTGAGTTCTCCTCCCTCTATTGGGCGACCGGTGAGCTTAAGGAAGACGTCTTCCAGATTGGGGCGCTTGAGCAGCACCTCGCCATAGGGCACGTTCTCCTCTTCCAGAATATAGACAACTCTCATCAGGGTGCTCTTGTCTGCCAGGCGGACGATCACATCGTCACCACACATTTCGAGCTCGGTATCGAGATCTTCAAGGGCGCCGTAGGCCCTTTGCTTCCCTCCCCGAATCACGCAGCTCTTGCCCCCACCGTATTGGTCGATGACTTCGTCGGGGGTGCCCATGGCAATGAACCGGCCCCGATTCATGATGGCCAGGCGGTCAGAAAGTATCTCTGCCTCTTCCATATAGTGAGTGGTCAGGATGACTGTCTTGCCCTTTTCCTGTAAGCCCCTAATAACTTCCCAGACCTCCCGCCGTGCCTTGGGGTCAAGCCCGGTAGTCGGTTCGTCCAGAAATACGATCTGTGGATCATTGACCATGGCGATGGCTATGCCAACGCGCTGTTTCAGGCCGCCCGATAGGTTCTTGAAATACTCATCTCGCTTATGCTTCAGATCGACGAGCTCGATCAGCTCATCCACATCCAGCTGGCGGTCGTACATCTTTCCGAAGAAGGCAATATTTTCCCTAACGGTCAGAAGATCGAAGGCGTTGAATTCTTGAGGCAGCACCCCGATCTCTCGCTTAATATCCCTGTTATGTGCGCTGAGCTCATGCCCAAGGATGGTTATCTCTCCGGCCGTGGCCTTCCGGATGCATTCGAGGATCTCCACGGTTGTAGTTTTACCCGCCCCGTTGGGGCCCAGGATTGAGAACACTTCTCCCCTGTAAACATCCAGGTCGATGTCGTCGATAGCGGTGAAGTCCCCATATTTTTTAATCAGGCCGCGCACGATGATCACACTATTGGACATGTACTGCCACCTTATCCTCTGGAGATATGTGTATTGTATATCAATACTCGGAGACAGCTGTTAATGCGTTCCGATATTGTTTGTGGGCGGGGCAAGGATGATTTACTGCTCCGGCCATGAAGGGGCGTGACCGGGGATCGTTATGTCAGACAGACCATGCTGCCCATGATGGATGAGGGGCAGGAAAGATTACGCCGAGCCACCGTGGGCATCATGGGCGTGGGAGGATTGGGCAGCCCTGCGGCGATGTATCTGGCCGCCGCGGGAGTGGGTCATCTGGTACTGGCAGACCCCCAGACGCCAGAACTATCAAATCTTAACCGTCAGATCCTTCACTGGACTGAGGATGTAAGTACAACATCCAAGGTTGCATCGGCCGCCCGAAAGCTCCGATCTCTGAATCCCGAGGTTGAGGTGGCGCAGCACCCGGTGGAGGTGAACGCTGAGAACATCAATGAGGTGTTCGCCGGATGCGATATGATCATGGATTGTCTGGACAGCCTGCCTCCTCGAATGGTATTGAATGCCCATGCCATCAAGACGGGAACTCCAATAATTCATGGGGCGGTGGAAGGATGGCATGGTCAGGTGACCGTAATCCTTCCCGGGCGCACACCATGTCTGGCCTGTCTATTCCCTCGCCCCGCCACCGTCACTCGAACAATCCCCATTATGGGGGCAACGGCAGGCGTTTTTGGCTCGCTTCAGGCTGGCGAGGCCATCAAGCTCCTAACCGGTATTGGCGATGTGCTGGCATCCCGAATGCTGGTGGGGGACCTGCAGTATCAATACTGGAATGTAGTGAAGATCGGCCGGGCGGAGGATTGTCTGGCGTGCTCGGAAAAGATTTGAGACTCACTCGGCCTGGTATTCTATAAGGTTCTGCAGCATCTCAATGCCTTCACGGACGCGGTCAAGGGCGGCCGTCAGTGCTTCACTGCCGCGGGGTGTGATCTCGTAGATGAGCTTGCGCCCCTCCTCCCTGGAGGTCACCAGGTCGAGGGCCTGAAGGTCCCTCAGTGTTGGATATACGGACCCTGGACTGGGCTTCCAGTTCATCCTGGTGAGGCGCTCTATCTCCTTCATGATGGCATAGCCATGCATGGGCCTCTCCGACACCAGACGGAGGATGGTGATCTTGAGGAAGCCAGAACGGAAGCTGCGAGAGGAGAATGTCTGGCGCAGCTCCTCTATGGGGTCCCCTTGTGCCACGTGGTCGCCTCACAGAAAGTAGAGTCTGACGCCCTTCGAGGCGCACAGGTCTGCGACAGTCTCCATTCGATCCACCACTCCGCTATAGCGGCGGACCATGACCTTTCCCTCAACAGGTAGATTCTCCCTGAGAACCTTGCACTCGGCGGACAGCTGCCTGGCCTCCTCGGGAGAGAGCTTCTTCCGGGTCTCCGCCAGCTCTGGCACCTTCGACACTATGGAACAGCCATACTTCTTGGCGATCTCGGGGAGCAGAGAGTTATTTGGCCCGAATGCGCCGATGCAGCCCCGCCCCTTATCCCAGGACATCACACACCTGCTGCAGATATCGTTGGTCTCACCGATGGGGATGGTATTCCACTGTGATAGCAGGTTGTCCACTCCCGCTTCCTTCTTGACCTTTTCAGCCTGGTCCCTGGTGAGGCCACTCAGGTCGATCCAGCCAGTGTATGATTTCTTGGCCACTGACTTCAGCCTGGCCACATCCTCTTCCTTCTTGACCTTCTCGAGGAAGAAACTATCCTGCTCTCCATTTATGCGGTTGCGCTTTAGGAATCCTTCCCAATCATCGCCGAGCAGTTCTTGAGCATCTGCGGCGCTTACCATCTCATCAAAATCCGCGCAGGTCTCGTATCCAGTTATATCGTCCAAACGCGCCTTCAATATGTTTGTTTTACTGCGTTTGCACAATGATTCATCACTGTCCAGTTCACAAATAGCAATACTGATTCCCATTATGAGTGCCCCATTTTGGGCCGATTAGCTCGAAGAGACTATATCTGTCTTTTCCTCACCCTTCCGGACCTCTCCATTCAGGTACTGGACGCGATGAAAGGGACGTTCAAGAGAGGGAAGCCAGCCAGTCTTTTCTGTAGGAATACATTTCCACTATGGAGTAGAGCCCTCTCAGTGCCACAACCGCCAGGAGGATAATGACCAATCCGATGAAGTCCACTGTCAGCATGATTCCATCGATGTTAACCTCTAACATCCCTCCACGGGTGGCAGTCCACACCCAAATCCCGATGAGCAATGCCATCACCAGCCCAAAGGTCATGCGGGAGAGGGACCCTCGCGGATAATATCCGTTAAAGAAGCTCAGGACGGTGATGATGGCGCCCAGGAGCATGAGCCATAGCATCACATTTTCCAATACGACGGGGTCGAGGAATTCTCCAACATCGATCCTTTCCAATAGCGTGGCGGTTCCCAGGATGATGACCATTGGGATGATGAGGAATGTGATCGCGCCGCCAGCTGCGGAAAGGAGTCCCTTCCCAAGTCGACCATGCTGTAACGAGAACTCGTTCATGCAGCCCCCTCCCAATGGTATGACTGTTCTTGGTCCATGCTCACTTCCATGTAGGTGATACTCACCTCAATGATGAGCTCCTGGGGATTCCCCGCCAGCGAGGCAGCAGTTTCGGGAGGCAGGTTCATCCGAAGGACATCCTCGTTATGCGCCTGGAGAGTTATGGTCTCGTTCATCTCCCCCAGTGTCTCGGTGGCGTTGCGCAAGGTCATCTCCATCTCCAGGGCATCTCCCTGAATCATGGATGAGACATCGAAGGAATAAGGGACCGACATCTCCAGAGTGTTGTCATTATAGTTCCACTCGACGGTGCCCTGATCTAGCTGGAGATTGTCTATGAGTGGTTCCCATGCCATGGTCTGTTCGAATACAAGTTGCGCAGATATCAGGCTTAGAGCGTAGGCACCACGCGCTTCCACTCCCATCTCAAGCTCGGCATGGTTGAATATCAGGGTGGCCAATTTATCCTGATCCAGATCATTGAGTTCAAAAGAGAAGGTTGGAACGAGCTCCCCATCCATGCCTGCCAACACCTCCATGGGCGTGGTAGAGCTCTTGGCCAGAAGGGTGCCGTTCTCACTCACGCTAATCAGCACCTGAAGATCAACAATGTCGAAAGGACCGCTGTTGGATACCTCCAATGGCATAGATATGGTGAGCACGCCATCCTCGAAGGTCGGCTGGGGCATGCCATCCTCTGGGCCCGATATCTTCAGGCCCCCTGTGGCCAACGGCATTATGCTCAATACGACTATGGCGAGTATGGTTAAATTCACAATCCAGATGGCAAAGCGGACGGAGAGGGGCCCCCAGCGCATGCATGGCGATGGCATTATCGAATTATTATTTCTATCGGGCCATGAGGTCGCCTCGTGAATATCATGACCTCATCGTCACATGGAATCCGGTCATTCAAATGAGATGGAATGATCCGCCATGTTCTCCCTGGCAGGCAAATGGATATCGAAGATGGGGCCAGCATGCTGATGCACGAACAGTAAACGAATGCCTCGGGACGAACCTGTGCCTGGAATGCATGACCCGCTCACGCAGAATTAATTGAACTGCCTATGGGCAGTGAATGCTGTACCGAGCCACCCGAAGGAATTGTCGAAGAGGACTCTCTCATTACTGTGATGGAGCCTTATGCATGGAATGGCCAGATGTCAGGGGCATTCTATCCATCTGACCAAGGCGTTGTTGAGGGCAAATTAATTTTAGGCGGTCCCAGATGATGGTGCAATGAATAGTATTAGGGTGAGGAGGCGCCGTCGCCTGCGTGAGAAGGAGATCAAAGCATTAGATGAAGAATTGGCCCAGCGGCTAGGTGTACAGCTATCCCAAGAGGGGAGACCAGTGGATAGGGCGGAAAGCACTGAGTTTGACATAATATTTGTCGACAATGTTGCCGAGGGAATAATTTACCAGGAAAAGGCCTTCTTATCCGTGCGTGGCCTTTTACGACTTAAACCTACCCGTGCGGCCGTCACTGTGGATATGGGAGCCGTACCCTTTGTTACCAAGGGCGCTGACATCATGGCGCCAGGCATCGTCGAGGCAGATCCAGCAGTGAAGCCAGGGGACCTCGTCTGGGTGAAAGACATCAATCATGGAGTGCCGTTGGCTGTCGGCGAGGCTCTTATCAGCGGGGAAGAGATGAGGGCGAAGGAGAAGGGCAAGGCCATCAGAAATATACACTTCGTAGCTGACAAGCTGTGGAAGTTGAATGAAGAATGAGCTGGTGGCCCGCAGCTCCCCTCTGATACAGATGAACGACATCTCGCATGATCATTGGCTGCCGGGGACTGCGCCCCTCTCATATAATTCAGAACATGTCGTTCAGAACATGTAAAAGCTATATATTTAACACCGTATTCAGTTCACTGAGGGATGCAGTTTGGCTTTATTGAGCAGAAAACCTTTTGGTAGGGCGAGGGATGATGTGACATCGGTGGAGACGGATCAGTATATCGACCTTGGGTCGATGCATTTTGAAGGCGAAGGCTCTGCCGATGGTAGAGACCTGATCAAGGTAGCGGAGATCTACCGCTATGAGGACATCAACACGATCACTCAGCCTGTTTACGATGGGGCTGTCGTCATCATTGATTATGCACCTATCGCCAATGATACAGACACTCTTCGTCGCATAACCAGCGAACTCAAGGCGGTTGCTCGAGATACCAACGGAGATGTTGCTGCCATAGGGAATGACTTTATCGTAATATCGCCCAGCGGCATCAGGATTGACCGGAATAAGATAAGGGGCGGCTTCAGGTAAGCCATCCCCTCCGGCAGAGGTATATATAGTCTTCAGGTTATTTTATAATCCGTGCCAGGCTACAAGATAATTCATGATAGCATCCACGGTTCCGTGAGGGTAGAGGGTCTTTTCCTCAGTCTCTTGGAGCGCCCCGAGATGCAGCGTCTTCATGGCATTCATCAACTGGGTCTGGCCCATCTTGTTTTTCCTGGGGCCAACCATACGCGGTTGGAACATTCGTTGGGCACATATCATATGGCTTCTAGGTTGTGCACCGCGCTGGAGCTGGAAGAGGAGGATCGGCAAACCGTCCTCGCTGCCGCCATGCTCCATGATATTGGACATACTCCCTACTCTCACACGTTGGAGGAGGTGATCTGTCATCGCCTGGGAAAGGACCACGCGAATGTCTCCAGCGATCTCATCGTGGGTGACTACCGCCCCTATGAGGATCGGGACATCGAAGTGATAGGCAACATCCCGCCCCTGCCCGACCTATTGGAGCAGAATGGGGTGGCGCCGGACAAGGTGGCCGATCTGGTTACAACGGTCAATCATAGCGACCCGGCTCAGAGTACCTTTGCCGTAGAGGCTGGGCAAGCTCATTTTGGCCAGCGAAACTTTCTACATCAAATAATCTCTGGGCCACTGGATGTGGACCAGATGGATTATCTGCTCCGCGATGCCCATTACACTGGAGTGGCCCACGGTACGATCGACATCGATCGATTGCTCCATACGATGATGATCCATCATGGGGATCTGGTGGTACAGAAGGGCGGTCTGGTGGCCGTGGAAGGTCTTCTCGTCGCGCGCTCGTTAATGTATACCTCAGTATACTTTCACAAGACCGTGCGCATAGCCGAGATGATGCTTTGTAAGGCCGTCGAGGCCGCACCCCCGGA
>JAAYQQ010000001.1 GCA_012519255.1 Methanobacteriota archaeon
CCAACGCAGGCAAATTAACATGGGGCCGAGACCTGAGCGAGCCTCGCCGGGCAGGCCGGCGAGGGTGGAAGATCACGGGCCGTTTGGTAGTAGATGCATGGTGGGCCGCTAAGATCGCCCTCCGGCCAAAACAGGAGACCCTCAACCATGTAGCCATGCTATGCCTGGGTGAAGAAAAGATGGATGTTGATCCTTCCAAGATGGATGAGGAGTGGGAGCATGACCGTGAGAAGGTTATGCACTACTGTCTCAGGGACGCCGAGCTTGCCTTGAGGATCCTGGAGCATGTGGAGACGCTCCGCCGGACCATGGACCTCGCCGCGGTGTCCAAACTCCCCATGGAAGATGTTCAGTTGTCAGGCAACTCTACTCTCATTGATTCCATATTGATTCGCGAGGCCGATCGTATCCCCCCGCCTTTCGGGCCCGTAGGAGTTCCACTTACTGGTAGTTTTGACAATGAAGAGGAATCCATTGAGGGAGGGTATGTACATACCATTGACCCAGGGATCTATCATTGGGTGATCGTACTCGACTTCAAATCGATGTATCCTTCTCTGATCATCAGTAAGAACATCTGTTTCACCACTCTGAGCGACGAGGGCGAGATCATCGCCCCCAATGGTGCCAGGTTCCTCAGTAAGGAGCAGCGTCCCGGACTTTTGCCACGCATTCTTAGTGAACTCATGGAGCAACGGGACTCCATCAAGCGCAAGATGAGGTCAATCAAGGACCCAGACGAGCTTCGATATTACGATGGTCTGCAGGATGCCGTAAAGATCCTGATGAATGCGTTCTACGGCGTATTTGCCTCCTCATTCTACCGCTTCACCGACCGCAGTATAGGTTCAGCCATCACCGCCTTTGCCAGAGAAACTACAAAGACGCTTATCGAACGATTAGAGGAGCACGACCATAAGGTCATCTACTCCGACACTGACTCTCTATTCGTACAGTCGCCATACCAGAATCTTGAAGAGACCGTCAGATTCGGGAAGGATATCGCAGACCGGTTCTCCCGCGAGATCTCGCAGATGGATTTCCAGAGGGTTCTTGAGCCACTGTTCTCTCATGGTAAGAAGAAGCGATATGTCGGAAAATCTGCGTGGCCAGACGATGAGATGATCATCCGCGGGTACGAGGTTAGGAGAAGTGATTCTTTCGATCTACAAAGCGAGGTCCTCATGGTGGTCTTCGAGAAGATTATGGATGGTCGGCCCGAGGACGCTGTTAAGATCGCGCGAGATATGGTGGCCAAGGTCATGGAGTGCAAGATTCCAGTCGAGGAATTGGTAATCTCCCGAACATGTAAGTCATTCAGCTCGTACAAGGATCCTGACTCACAGGCTAACGTTCAGGCTGCCCGGAAGCTCATGGAACTGGGCTATGATTTCGTGCCAGGCATGAAGGTCTCATGGATCGTCACGGATTCCAAGAAGACTCCCCAACAGGTCGAGCCATATGTATCTGGGCGCCCGTTCGAGCATCAGCCCGATTGCAGATATTACGCCGAGCGGCTTGCCCAGACCGTTGCCCGTGCCACTGAAGTATTTGGATGGGGGGAGAGAGACCTCATGACCGGCACTCAGCAGGTGACTCTCTTCGATAGCGCATTCACGTCCGCTAAACCAGCCAAACCGAAAAAGAAAATGGGGGGCAAGAAACTAGACCTCCGCGATTTCATGTAAGATATTCTATTCCTCCTACGAAGTCTGGCCTCCTTATCAACTTTCAAAGCCACATAGTTAGTTTTAATTGCACGCCTAGACGTCCCAATATAGGTGTTGGCGCTGATAGGAAAACTAGAGCTTATTGGCGAGTGGACCGACGGCAGGCTCGAACTGACCGAGGAACGCCGCATGCTTGACATGGATATGCTGAACGAGATAATCACCAGTAAAATTTACGAGACCGACCTTCAATTCCTCCTCGCTGGCCTGGTTACCACCCTAGGTATCCACTGCGAGGATGATATACCCCGGTATGCCCTGGAAGTTCATTTCCCCCTCTCCTGCGGAGAAGGTGAAGAATACGATATCAACGTGCTAGAACAAAGGATCAGGGCGTTGAAGGAGTTGAAGAATCAGGGATTCTATCTGGTGGGAGATCGAGGAGGCTCTGTGAAATGTTACAAGGAAGGAGCCACTGATGATCTTGAAGATGAGCTAGCGTCGATCGAGGCCGTGCTGGCAGAATGAGCAGAAGTCGGCAGAAGGGGCAGTCTATAAACTTTTATATATTGTCCCGCCTTCTCATCAACTCTTAGTCACGAGATCATATCTCGTCGGAGATGTGCCCTTCTCACGTGAGACGGGTGAATCCATAAACGCCGCATCGACGGCAGGTGACATACATGGTAGATGAAGCTCAGAATAACCCCGCGGAAGAGCAGACCAAGCCCGCCCGGGGTAAGAATATGTATCACTATATCTCCGAGGCCTGGAACACTCCCTCGGAGTCTTATGTGAGGGACGTGCAGTGGGAAAGACTCATCCAGTGGCGCAAGGATGAGAACTACATTAAGATCGAACATCCCACGCGCCTAGATAGGGCGAGAAAACTTGGCTATAAGGCCAAGCAGGGATTCGTGGTCGTCCGCGGTCGGGTCCGCAAGGGCTCAATGCGCAAGAGGCAGATTCGCAGTGGACGCCGGGCCAAGCGCCGTGGTATCAGCAGGATTACCACCGGTAAGAGTCTTCAAAGAATCGCCGAGGAAAGGGCAGCCAAGCGATACCCTAATCTTGAGGTGCTTAACTCTTATTGGGTTGGCATGGATGGCCTTTACGAGTGGTATGAGATCATTATGGTAGATCCTCATCACCCCGTAATCAAGGCCGATAAGTCCATCAACTGGATATGCCAGCCTATGCATAAGAACCGTGCATTCCGTGGCCTCACCGCTGCGGGCAAGGCCGGACGTGGTCTGAAGTGGAAAGGCAAGGGTGCCGAGAAAATACGCCCTTCCATCAACGCCCACAGCCACCGAGGCAAGTAAATCGGAAATCTTTTTCCTAACCCCTTTCTCTTTATTATTTTCACGATTCTAGGCATGGGCCATATTGTAAGACTGTCGAGCCCCAGCGAAAAGTAGGACTCTTGTGAGACCCTTTATATTATGAGAGCTGTGGATAAGTCTGGAGATCAGTAGAAAGGATGGGCATTATTTCTTCAAGAGTTTGAGTTGGTAATGGATTGTGATATCCCAGAGATCAATCCGCGCAGATGGCCTGGAGGCGGGTAGTGATTTCTTCCTCAGTCATGCCCACCAATGGATAGAAAACAGGGATGTCAAGCTTGATCTTCTTTATATACTCAATATCATCCAAGCGGTAGCCGAACACTGCTCCAAGCGCCTTGGCCTCTGTTGCCGCCGCAGTTATTGACTCGCTGTACATCCTCCTCAAATTGGGGTCCCAGGACTGCAGTATGTCGATATGCTCATCCCCCCACACTATCACTCGGCAACCCCTTTTCATCAACATCCATGCAGCTAGAGCGTCCTGATCACTGTACACTGAGGCGACTACCTTGCCCTGACTTCCCAGAGGCAGACCTCCTGGACCGGCAATATAACGATGGAAAATGAACGCCCTCTTGCCTCGTATCTCCACATAGAATGTGACATCGGGGTGAGAAAGGTCGACCCGGACGCCGCGATCCTGATTGGTCAAAAATATTGCTGAACCGACCTCCTTTCCCACTTCCATACTGGTATAGGGATGATTGCCCTCCCTACGGGCCTTGACTGCGAAAGATTGTCCCTCCCCCAGCACCAAAGATGATAGATCGGCGGCGATGCGTTGCATCTCCTCCATATCCGATGAGCACTCCAGGGCCGGGCTGACGGAGGCTATGCCAAAAACGCGGGTCAATGCGATCACTGCTTCATTTATCCGGTCGGTACGCACATAGATTCGCCCCTGCTCAATGTCTACCAGTGCCTCGATCCTTTCCCTGGCCAGGGCGGCAAGCATATTGTCCAGCAGGATAGATTCAAAATATCTTCGCACGCCTGGAGATTTTAGGCCGACCTCAGCGTACCGGACGAGGATTACATTCACAACCCCACCATAAGCCAACCATTAAAAAAATTCTTTGTAGAAGGGCATATTTATGACCAAACCTCTTGGAACCTTGTGGACATAGCTCTCACGCTGGGAATCCTTATAGTGGCCTTAATTGCCGGAATTATCGGATCGATGTTCGGATTGGGTGGGGGGATCATTATTGTTCCCGCCCTCACCCTAGCATTAGGCTTGGACATGAAGGATGTGATCGGAGCTAGCCTGATAGGCGTGATCGCATCGTCCACCGGGGCAGCCACTCGCTATGTCGAAGAGGGTCTGGTGAACATTCGCCTGGGCATGATGTTAGAACCTGCCACAACCCTTGGATCAGTAGTGGGAGCGTTCTTGGCCATTTATCTGGAGCAAGACATCCTTGCTCTCGCTTTCGCCGCGGTCCTCGTATACAGCGCATATTATATGAACAAACAGCCAGAAGTGACAGTACATCAGCCCGGAGGCGGCTTCTATGAATATCTGGCCGGATGCTACATCGATCGGCAAGCCAATGAAGAGATACATTATGATGTCCGCAATCTCCCACGTGGCCTCCTGGCCAGTTTCGCCGCTGGCAATATGTCTGGCATGCTTGGAGTAGGCGGGGGGATCATCAAGGTGCCGACAATGAATGTGTGGATGGGGGTGCCTATGAAGGCCGCCGCTGCCACGAGCAACTTTACCATAGGCGTTACTGCTCTAGCCGGTGCAGCTGTACTGTTCGCAAACGGCATGATCGCGCCAGTACTGGCAGCCACCGTCGCCCTGGGCGTATTCGCTGGGGCGATGGTGGGCCCCCACCTCACCAAACGCACTGCTGGGGCAGTGCTGCGCCGTTGTTTCTCCATCATTCTAATTATAATCGCCGCCCTCATGGCGCTACAGGCCTTGGGGATCATTGGAGGGCTCTGATGGAGCGGGACCGCAGCCGCATCGACCGCTACGTGCATCTCGTACTGTTGACGGGGACAATATGCAGCATCTCGGTGCTAACACTGGGTCTGCTGCTCTACCTGATATCGCCCGTAGAAGTGGGTGAGGGCCTTCCAATGGATCAGATGATGGGTGGCCTACTGGCTGGCAATCCAATTGCCATAATTAATCTAGGGATCCTACTCTTGATCGCCACTCCACTCACCAGGGTGCTCGCGGCCGCGGTAGTTTTCACTATAGATAAAGAGCCCCGTTTCGTGGCGGTTTCTCTCATTGTTATCGCCACCATCACCCTCGCCATCTTGACGGTTTGATGCTTGCCTGAAATTCATGTGCAAAGCTTCATAGTCTCGCAAAAAAATCTCCTTGGAGGGTGGCGGGATGGGACAAGGGAGCGATAATGAAGAGAAATGGTATTATTCTTTTCTCCCCAATAATATGGCTGGAGGGGCGACCTCCGCCCTTATCCCCCTATTCGCATCCCAGGTTCTCGGTGGCACCCTCACCCAGGTTGGTCTGATCAGTACAGTCTCTTCTCTTGCCTCGGTGCCTTCGAACATTTTGTGGGGAATATCTCTGACACTATCAAGAAACGGCGCATCTTCGTGCTTATCGGCTTCGGCGGCCTAGCACTGGCCCTATTAATGATGGGGCTGGCCACCACAATGAATGGCTACCTCTTCGCTAACTTCATGCTCGGCCTGCTCTCCACCGCCGCCGCCCCTGTAGGCACTGTACTCATACTCGAATCATTCAAAAATACGGAGTGGGCCCAACGACTCGGCGACTTCTCGAGGGTTGGCGGGATAGGATGGGTATGCGGCCTCATCTTAGGAATGATCTGGCTAGCCTTCCTCTCTGATGGACGTGGCGAATTTACCATGCGCGCCCTATTTCTGGTTGGAGCGGCGCTATCTACACTCTCCATGGTGCTGGCCTACAAATGGGTGCCGGAGCCAGAGGAGAAGATAGATCGGCGTGACATAAACAGCTCCCTGCTGCAGATACCTCTGATGATCGCCGAACGTGCCAGATATCTTCCACAGAGAATAATATATGTGCTGCGCGTCAGCTCTAAGAACTTTAAATTAGAGAATTTTCCTTCAAATTTACGACTATTCTATACATTCACATTGGTCACTTTCGTCGGATATCAGTCATTCTTTATCGCCTTCCCTATTTTCCTTAATAGTTACGTAGGCCCATCCAGTTCAGAAGTATTCCTCATTTATGTCGCCTTCAGTCTGGCATCGGCCCTAACATATTCTCAAGCAGGTAGAAGGGCCACCGATTTAGGGAGTAGGCGCGTCCTAGCGGGCTCAATAACCGGACGCATTTTCTTATTCCCAGCAATGTTTGCAGTCACCCTATTCAGTCTGGGCAGAGTGGAGATGTTGATAGATTTCTGCATCTTACATGCACTCATGGGCTTCAGCTGGGCAAATATATCGGTCTCGGGCAGCCATATCCTGGCAGAGACCTGTTATTCAGAATATAGGGCCGAGTCTACTGGGCTATATAACTCTATGCAAGGTGTGGCTACGATCGTCGGAGCCATGGTGGGTGGATTTGTAGGGCAGTTCATGGGATACCAGGCCCTATTCACTATCTCCTCAATATTCCTGGTGCTAGGGCTGATACTACTCTCTAAAGTAGAGATAGAGGGTGATCCGCCCAGATACGGCCCAATCCAACGCAGTATTCAACGGAATCTGTTAACCAGATTGCGCCCGTAGGCTACGGCAAGTTCCTCCTCACCTTCAATCAGAGCATTTCCAGGCCCTAGACTAAAGTACGTCTTGCCCATAACATCAACCCCTTTGGCACTCATGGCCATCGCTATCTTCTCTGATGGACCGATGTTGGCACCTGGCAGGCGAGTGTCGAAGGCGAATCCCTTGACATTACTATCGCGGGGGGCGCCCCCTATGACCTTGATTATCCTCCTTCCGGCCAGGAAACCACTGGGGCTGCCCATGATCCAAACATCCGCCCTCTGCAGATCGGCGGCGGTGACTTTGTCTGCAGCCTTACAATTCACGTCCGTGAAGCCCATCTGCTTGATTCCCGAACAGATTGCCTTGGCGACCTTGCCCGCATCCCCCTTTGCTGAGTCGTACGTGATTAGTGTCTCCATAGAACTCTCTCCTCCGAATAAGACACTTATCTCTATGCATCTGTTCAGGTATATTCTTTTCTATAATTAAATAATACAATTATTGAGTATTCTGTTATGAACACCTGATTGCTATCTCACTATCGGCAGGGACGCGTAGGTAGCTATTTGGATAATTTTATTCAATGTCACCCATAAGGTTGAAAATCGATAGGAATGCCCATAATGTCCAATCTCCTTATTGCCTAATTGAGGACGTGGATTATGGAAAAACGTGTAGGAATAGCTGGCCTTACCAGCATGTTCAAGGAAAGCGTTTCAAGCTTGCCCAATGGCGCAATTGTTGCATTCACCGGATCTATAGCAGTGTGCACCCCATTCGCAGAATTGCTCGCCTATGCAGTGAAGGGGCGTGAGTTCAATCTAGCATATATCCCTCAGGCAGAGGCATCAAGAGCGCGCCGCATGGAGTGGATGGAGGGAGTGGGATTCTCTGTCACCAGAGAGAAAGTAAGTATCGGAAAGGTGGACGCACTCGTCGTTCTGGGAGGACTGGCTATGCCTAAGTTCGGTCAGCCAGTAGAGTCGGTTGCATCACTGATTGAAATGCTCGGAAATCCTCTGGTCATCGGGATTTGTTTCATGAGCATATTCGAACGTAGCGGATGGGTCGAGAAACTGCCCTTTGATGTTATCATCAATGCGGATATGGAAGTTGAGGCATCCTATCCAGAGAAGAAATGAATTGATGATCTGATCTTTGCTATTGAGTAAAAGCAATTGGGAGCACGAAGGATTTTGAAGGGAAGTGCAGGGGAAGGGATTTGAACCCCCGAACCACTAAGGATAAGACCCTGAATCTTACGCCGTTGGCCAAGCTTGGCTACCCCTGCTTGAGTATTCCGTCACAATACGCTTCGGGTACTAAAACCTTGCTCCATAGCCTCATTGCATCTCCAATAGTTTCCTCATCCCAGGCTATATGAATGAGGGAGATCGTCATCGCCCCCCCATGAAGAGATTTTCATTCAAGAACGCAGAGAAGTGTAATTCCCCTTCATACAAATGAATAGTTTAACCACATCTGCGCCACCATATGGCACTAAGAGGATTCGATGAAAAAGTGGATAAAATGTTGACTGACAACGATATAATGATGTTCACATTATGTGGGAGATATATCGTAAAAAGGAATTAGGATGAGGCCAGTCGACCTCATTTACCTATAGAAATGTGGTCGAGAAGGGTTTAGCCCTTCTTCATGATCTTCATCCAGCCACCGCTCTCGAAGACGCCGAGCCCTCTCTTCTTGAGAGTTTTCTCGAAATCGTCCCAAGGGATTATCTCAAGGCGGTCGTTGGATCCCTTTGTGAATTGGATCCCATTCGTTCCCTTTACCCTGCCAGGCTTAAGACCTTTCTTCTTTGCGATCTCCTTTGCCTTGTCAACGCTGATTTGTTCCATGACCATGGGTTTCCCTCCTGTGCTCCTTGGGCGATGTTGGCCATGCGACCCAGTAAGTAATGGCTTAGACCCATATATAATATTTATCTAATAATGCTTACTGTCCAGTATGTTTTATGGCACTTTTTTCTCACTTTTCTACCATATAATTTGTAGATGAGCGTTCAGGTCTGGACGTATGATGACTTCCGATATATACTTATTACGGAGTTAGGAAAGCTTTAATCAGCTACAAATGACCTTCCCGGTATGTTTGGTATAAATATGTCCATGTTCGGTTCATCAGGCATTCGGGGGATTGTGGGCAAGGAATTCACTATTGAGCTTGCCGAACAAATTGGGGAAGCAGTCGGAAGTATGCATGATCGAATCGTGCTAGGGCGAGACACTCGTACCTCCGGCCCCATGGTCGCCCAGGCCCTGATCAGTGGGGCCGCTGTGGCAGGGTCGGACACATATGATGCAGGCATGGTATCCACGCCCACGTTGGCCCGTGCTGCCTCATCATTCGGCTGCGGAATAATGGTGACCGCATCGCATAACCCTCCTCAATATAATGGTGTTAAGCTGTGGAGCCCTGACGGTTCAGCATTCGACACTCCTCAAATGGAGGAGGTAGAGTGCCGCCTAGAGAGTCCAAGAGGGGGAAGAGATTGGCGCCATGTGGGTCGATCATATTCTCTAGAGGGTGTGGAAAAGGCACATATGGACTCCATTGTGGATTCGGTAGGCGTATCTACAGCCTCAGTAGTAGTGGACTGTGGTTGCGGTGCCACTTGTAGAATCAGCCCCCTCACTCTAAGAGAGATGGGATGTTCAGTGCTTTCGCTCAACGCCCAGCCAGATGGTTTCTTCCCTGGCCGGACGCCCGAGCCAACAGAGAATCAGCTCAACGACCTGAAGGCCTCAGTGCTACAGAGGGAAGCCGATGTGGGTATCGCTCACGATGGTGATGGCGATCGCATGGTGGCGGTGGATGAACGCGGCCGATTCGTCGACGGGGACCGTCTTATCGCTTTATTCGCCTCGGCCATGGGTGCGCGTGGCGTGGTCGCCCCCATGGATGCTTCCATGGTTCTGGATGAGATAGTGGGGCAGGTAGAAAGGTGCAAGGTAGGGGACGTATACGTCGCCGAGACACTCAAGCGCACCGGTCTGGATTTCGGCGGAGAGCCTTCTGGAACATTCATATTTCCCAGAGAGACCTACTGTCCAGATGGTGTGCTCGCCGGGGCAATGCTGGCCAAGATGGTATCAGAACAGTCGCTCTCAGAACGACTGGATGAGCTGCCCTCCTTCCCGGTGGCAAGGGAATCATACCGCTTCGAGGCAGAGAATAAGGCAGAGGTTCTGCGGCACCTTAAGGAGAACATGGAGGGACTTGACTGTGATCGCCTCCTTACAATGGATGGGTTCCGGGCAGAATATTCAGACGGCTGGATGTTGATCCGCCTCTCGGGTACCGAGCCCAAGCTGCGCACCGTTGTGGAGGCCAGGGATGATGAGGAGCTGGAGAGATTGGCGACCATCGTTCATGATATTGTAGGTAGGTGCCTCCCATGAAGGCACTCATATTGGCCGCTGGAGAGGGCACCAGGCTGAGGCCACTGACCTCGAATATTCCCAAACCCCTCCTGATGGTAGCAGGAAGACCATTTCTTTCCCATATTTTAGATGCGTTAATCGCTCAAGGGATCACAGACATCAGCATCCTGGTGGGTTGGAAGGCAAATAAGATCAAGGAGCATTATGGCGATGGCTCTCATCTGGGGCTACGCATAAGCTACCTCGAACAGAAAGAAAGGATGGGTACGGCCCATGCCATCGGTTGCGCTGCCGGCGTCATCGATGAGCCATTCGTTTGCATTAACGGCGACGTTGTCATCTTCGAACCAGACCTGCAAAGAGTGTTAGATCGATTTGACAGAACACAATGCATGGTCATGGGTGCAGTAAGAGTGCCCGACCCAGAAAGATTTGGGGTGATCGAGGAGCGTGACGGACGCCTTATCAAGATCCATGAAAAGCCTAAGAATCCTCCAACGGATCTAATCAATGCAGGATTGTTCGTCTTCACCCCCCAAATCTTCGAGGAGATAAATTCAACACCTAAATCCCCCCGTGGAGAATATGAGATAACTGATACTCTGAATGCTCTCGCTGCCCAAGGAAAAGTAACGGTGCAGCCTCTTCAGGAAGGGTGGATAGACGTCGGTCGGCCATGGGATTTCCTTCATGCCAACGAGATTCTCATGTCCAGCCTGGAGCGCCGCATAGATGGCACGGTAGAGGAAGGTGCGGTCCTCAAGGGAGCCGTAGTGGTTGAGAAAGGTGCACTCATTCGTTCAGGTTCCTACATTGAGGGGCCAGTATATGTCTCAGAAGGTTGTGATATCGGCCCCAACTGTTACATTCGCCCCTCGACCTGCCTGGGTCCAGGAGTGAGGGTTGGGGCCTCGGTAGAGATAAAGAACTCCATCATTATGTCCAAGACCCACGTTCCTCACCATAATTACGTAGGGGACAGCCTCATTGGAGAGAGGTGTAATCTCGGTGCAGGGACCAAGGTAGCGAACCTGCGCTTTGATGATAAGGCCATCAGGGTCCCCTATCGAGGAGAACTCATAGATTCAGGTAGGCGCAAGCTGGGAGTCATCATGGGCGATGATGTCAAGACGGGCATTAATGCCATGATAGATGCTGGAACCATCATACATGAGAACTCGGTCATTGGTCCTGGTGCGATGGCCCGGGGCAATATAGGGCCCCGGAGCAAAATATTGTGATCGGTCCGAGAGGGAGACTCTCTATCTGAGATTAGGCCACTCCATCGGGGATTTATCACATAATAATCCAGATATGAGAGGGGAGCTGTTTGGGCGGCCTTAACTCTCCCTGTGCCCACACAAAAGTTCTGTCTAAACCACCTCTAGCTCTACTGGACGACCGCTGCGGTCGTAGCAGCGCCAGGAGCGCATGTCATAGGGCAGGCAGGTGATTATGTGAGTGCTGCCAAACGAACCGAACAGATGAAGGTCCTCCCCTGAGGGCTGATTGGAGGGGCCAGGATGAGAATGCACCGAACCCACCACTGAGAAATCAATGGGGAGATTGAACAATGGAAAGGTGGCGGAGTAGTCGCTGGAGATGCTCCCTGGGAGAAGTACGAGCTCGTAAATTATGCCGCCCTCCGCACGCATGGCTGCAACGAATTCACGAGGATAGGTCTCTCGAGCAGCCTGGTTGATCATCTCCAGGATCTCTCGTTCGATACCCCACACCTTTCTTCGACTCATGGTGCGCAGACCAGCTTCTCCCGTGTCTTCTTATAGAAGTCGCGTTCGAATCGAATGAAACGGGCCTTGCTATCAGCTAACCTGAAGCAGGCCTTCTCGTTGCCATCCATGAACGTCTCCTGTTGCCCATCGACAACGCACATGCAGGGCTTGGGCTTGGCCAACTCAACCCTGATCCTGCTTGAAGCCGGGACCACCAGGGGACGAGCGGCGAATTTGAACGGAGCCATCGGAGCGATGATGAAGGCATCGACACGGGGATCGATGATCGATGAGCCTACGGCCATGGCATAGCAGGTGCTCCCAGTGGGCGTAGCTGTAATTATCCCATCGGCCCGAACATCCATGGCCAACTGGTCATCAACATAGACATGAAAATGCCGTATCTTGGCGATATGGGCGGTATGAACAACAGCCTCATTGGTGGCGTCGAACAGTCTTTTTCCTCCAACCTCGGTCCTTAGCTTGATACGCTCTTCGATGAAATAGTCCCCATCGAGGAGACGACGGATGCCTGTGCTGATTTCGTTCTCGTTGACCTCGGCCAGGAACCCTAGAACACCGGCGTTGACGCCAAAGATGGGAGCATCCGTGCGCTGGAGGGAACGCAGGATCGTGCCATCCCCGCCAACAGTGATGAGGATATCAATGTCCATCTCCTCGACCGGCAAGCCTTCCTTGCCGAACAGGTGAGCAATGCCCCGCTCCATGACTATGTCATGTCCCTTCAGATTGCTGAGCACCTTCCGGCTGGCCCTTATGGCTTCCGGCACCTCTGAGTTAGCAGTTATCCCCAATCTCATAGCAGCACCTCTCTGACCCGCGGATCCCCAAAGGCGAGGAAGTTGGACCTCGCGGTCAGAACGAACGGCATGTCCAGCCGCCTTCCCTGAAGGTCAACTAGTTCTCCACCAGCCTCACGCAACACCAATGCGCTAGCGGCGATGTCCACCACTCGGATAGACTTCTCATGGATATCACAGTTCATATAGTAAGCATCAAACTTGCCCTGAGCAACCATGCACATCTCCAATGATGCGCAGCCCATTGAACGAACCCTGCCTGCCCGCTTGACCACCTTCATGGTCTCAGAGCCAGCATGACGACCCAAATACACCAGAGTGGCAGGTAAGCTTGGATTAGCCTCCCTTACTCTGATGGGGCGACCATTGAGCTCGGCTCCCTTGTCCCTCTCTGCCACGAATAGATCGTCGCTAACCAAATCCCGCACGACACCCACCTCAACATCAGATAAGGAAGATGTTCCCACGGCCAGAGATACACTATACAGAGGAATGCCAAGCATGGAGTTATGAGTACCATCTATAGGGTCAATGACCAGTGTACGAGTCTGTCCCCGGTCCACCAGACCAGCCTCTTCACTCAATATATTGAGCGGCAGGTCCATTTCTTCGACG
>JAAYQQ010000116.1 GCA_012519255.1 Methanobacteriota archaeon
CAGTCCAATCACCCGCCACATCAGGAGTGAAGGTGACAGATGCTACGCCGGTAGTGTCAGCTGGAGTGGAAGCGGTCAGGACCTTCGTGATCCCATTTGGATCGATGAAGGCGAACGTTATATCCGTCGTCCTGGCCCCATACCACTCACCATCTATGAACAGCACCTCGAACATCACACTATACTCATAGCTCTGTCCAAGGACATTCTCGACGGGAGCTTTTAGCCAGGTCCAACGGACCGGCTGAGGTGGTGTGGTAGTGCTATCCTCCGCAACGGTAAACGTTGCAGACATCGAGGTGGGTGAGTACCTCCCGGAGCCCAAATAGGTCGCTGTGAGCACGTAATCGCCTGGCATGGTCGCCACATAATCTATGGAGAACCTGCCATTACGATCCGTCTCGGTCGTAGCGCCCTGGAGGGGAGCGGATACGCTCCCATCGGGGAGAATGACCTCAAGATCAATGGTGGCACCTGGTATGCCGCGCCAGAACCTTAATTGGCCATCTACATGTATGGCTTCGTTGATTTCAAAGCTGGAAGTTTCCATCGTCAGGGTGATTGACGGTTGGAGCGTGTTTTTAAAATACCACGAGCTAACAGACACGTCACTCCGCTTGCCTTCAACGACCGTTGTTGCCGGAGCCAGTAACATGGCTACTGCGATTATGGCAACCAACGGGCCAACATACTTTTTATTAAACCATTTATCTTTTTTCATTCGATCAGCTCAGTTGTTTTCACCCTCTTTCGATTGGATTTTATCTTTTTTTATAAAAGTTTTATATTATAGATTTCATATTGTTGTATCTACGTAATTACCGGTAGCAAACCACCCCCAGGTCGGAAAAGAAGGGGGGGTGATTTATAATCGCTTAACCCAGATATCAATCATGATTATCTTTGTTAACGTTACTAAATATTATTTTACCAATATTGTTCTTAATAAAAGCATACGCCTATATTTTAAAAGGCCCATAGGATTTTGTAACATCAGAAGGGGCGGCGCTCATTGCTTCTTCTTGCTCTCTTCGAATTGAAAGCGATGCAGGCCAAAATTGAGTTATCACATGTGGCCCCCCTCCCAATTTCATAGTTCTATGACATTGAGTAAGTAGTTATCGCCTGGAACAGAAGGCAATCGTAATAATTACCAAGTGATCGCATAAATAACATGAATGAGGGGAGCTTCTCGTTTTCTAAGAGCCCTTGTGCTATCTACATGGATCTACAGTTTTATCCTATGGCTTTACATAGCGGCTCGAATCATTATCAGCGGTGTGGACATGGGTAAGCCATTCCTTGATTGGATACCACATATCACATTTCTCAATCTTGGCATCTTAACCTTCTGTCTTAGCTTCCTATGCTTAATCATCTATCTTACGTTCTGGGGGCCACGTAGTAAGTAAAGCCTTCTGTCCCTGGTTCACCTGTTAATATATTATTGATAGATAGCGCTGTTTGAAAATATTATATTCTTACCATCTCGAGCGGGGGAAGAAAAGGGGCCATTCATTATCTGCCATTAGAGACAGGGGCCCTCATGATCGCATATCCATCAAACATCGCTTAGAAAAAGGCTTGAATAAGCAAGCAGTTAACCTACGCGGAGGGAAGTCAATCGTTCACATAGGCAGAGTCGTAGGCAATAGCGTCATGGAAACGATGTTCAGGATGAATTTCGGTGAAGAGCTCCAGGTCGGAGAGATGCTAGTGGTGGAGAATGGTTCTACCTCAGAGCGCTATCTGATCAGAGTAATGGACATCGAACATGGAGCAGATGCTGAGGAGACTGATTGGATGCTTACCGAGGCCGGCCTCATCCTCAGGATGGATGCTCACGATGCTGACTATGACTTCGATTCTGTAAAGAGTAGATTATTCTGTACTGGCATCTGTGCGCCGCTAGGGTGTGTTGGGGAGGCATTCAGGAAGACCAAGACCATTCCCCAGCATTTCTCCACCGTCCGACGCACTTCCATAGATGACTATCAGTTCCTTAAGAGCAGTCTGGGAGACATTCAGGTGGGCAATCTGCGCTCCGGCGATCACGTTCTTGATTTCCCGGTGGGTATCTCGGGGAAGGCGCTGCCGCACCACATAGGTATCTTCGCTACCACGGGCATGGGTAAGAGCAACCTGATGAAGAATCTAGCACTTTCGTGCATGCGGCTGCGCAAGTACGGTTTCATGGTCCTGGACCCCCATGGCGAGTATTACGACGGTGGAGAGTCTGAAAAGAAAGGGCTGAAGCATGCTGGCATGGATGATGCCCTGGTGGTTTTCTCATCCCGCAAACTGGACGGACCATACAATACCCTGCACGTCGCCGCCTCAGAAATTCAAATCGCAGATTTGGAGAATTTGTATGAGTTCTCCGGGGCACAGCTGGAGTTCATGAATTCTGCCCAGTACCGCTTTGGAGATACGTGGCTGACGGACATCAATGATAAGAGCGTCCAGGAGATAATCAAAACACTTGGGGAGGGCAAATACCACGAGGGCACCATCAATGTGGTGAAGCGCCGTCTGGAATCGTTGTTCCGCTTCGACCTCATCTCCAGAGATCCCAAATTATCAATTACCAATCACATCATCGACTGTCTCCACGACGGGAAGGTCGTTCTGGTCGATACCTCGAACATGTATGAGGCGGAGGAACTGCTCATCTCAACCGTGCTCAGTCGTGCCATCTTCGAGAAGAATAAGGCGCTATATGCTGACAAGGCCAAGTTCGACAAGGTACCACCGACACTCATAGCCCTGGAAGAAGCTCAGCGCGTGCTCACTGAATCCAAGGGGAGTATCTTTGCCCAGATCGCCAGAGAAGGACGAAAATTCAAGACCGGCCTTTGTGCTGTCTCACAACAGCCGAAACTCATCGATTCAGAGATCATTTCACAGTTCAACACCTTGTTCATCCTGGGGCTGGCGGACAGGAGAGATAGGGAAATCCTGAGGAATTCGGCCAAGCAAGATATCTCCCAGCTCGATAACGAGATTCAGATGCTCATGCCCGGCGAGGACCTCATCGCCTCGCCATTCACGCCTTTTGCCGTCCCTGTGAAAATATATCTCTATGAAGATTATCTTAAGAAAGTGGCCTCTGAGGGCGAGACCAGGAAGAGGTTCAGGAAGACGCCAGTGGGCGCCGCGTTCTACTGACATTCAGCCATGAGAAATGTCACGAATGGAAAATAAGAACGACCCCATGCAGACTGAAAGAGCAGGAGCGAGAAGAAGGGGGAAACTCTTTGATGATGCCTCCAATTCCACCGTTCGGAAGAAAAAGGCTAAAGAGTGCCAACCTCCTTCCAGCGACTTGAGGAGTATGAATTTGGGCACGGCAGAGGTGGACAATTGAGGATCGTACATGTCGCAGATACTCATCTAGGCTACTCGGCCTATCGCAAGGTATGCGACGAGGATAGCGCGTTCAAAGGCCTGAATCAGAGAGAGGTAGATACTTACCGCTCGTTCGAGGCATTCGTGGACCAGGTTCTCGAGCTTCGTCCTGATGCAGTTCTGCACAGTGGCGATCTCTTTGATGCAGTGCGGCCATCCAACCGTGCGCTCAGTTTCGCTCTGGAGCAATTGGTACGTCTCTCCGAGGCAGATATTCCGGTTGTACTCATCGCTGGCAATCATTCCACCCCAAGGATTCGGGAGACCGGATCTGCGTTCAGGTTGTTCGAACATCTTCCCGGCATCTATCCAGTATATAGAGGCGCATACGAGCGCATCGATTTGGGCGATCTTGCCGTGCATGCCATCCCCCATACAGACGGGGAGTCATTCAAGGAACAGCTGCCCTGCATATCTCGCTCTGGCGGGGCACGTTATGAGGTAGCCATGCTCCACGCCGGCGTGGTCGGATTCAAGGAGTTCCGCATGAACGAATTTAATGAACAGATTGTTGATTCTTGTTACCTGCGAGATGAGATGGATTACATTGCCCTGGGGCACTATCATCAGCATTACGATGTGGCCCCAAACGCAGCATACAGTGGCTCCACAGAGCGTTTTTCCTTCGCCGAGTCGGGGCAGGCCAAGGGATTCCTGGAGGTCGACCTCGCATCTGGGACCAGGAAGTTCATGGAACTCCCGGCCAGACCCATGATCGATCTCGGACCGATTGACGCGCGGCGGCTTGACGCGACATCCCTCAGGGCCGAGATCGAGTCCCACCTGGACCGCGATCTAGAAGGTAAGATCGTCCGCCTAGTGGTGAAGAATCTACCGCGGATGACCTATGAGGCCCTCGATTTCCGGGGGCTCAAGGAACTGGCTGCGGGGGCAGTACACTTCGAACCGCGATTCGAGATCGAGCGGGAGAAGATATCCATCCAGGCCGGGGCCGCCACCATCAACTCATTAGAGCATGAGTTTGTGTCCTTCCTACAACGGTATCCGATAGAGGGTGTGGACAAGGACTCGATACGCAAGCAGGGGTTGAAATATCTCAAGAGGGGGCTGGAAGAATCCGACTAATATATCTGGAAATGGAAAACTATCGAAAGTTCCATTCGGCCCAGGTCGAGTTTCCCGATGGGATCATTGGTATCATGGGCCCCAATGGCGCAGGGAAGTCCACCCTCATTGAGGCCATCTCCTGGGTTCTGTATGGCAACAGCAGTGTGGATCGAACGGTCAAGGAAGGCATCAAGCGTGCCGGGGCCGGGCCCAATGAAGACTGCTCCGTCACGATCATCTTCGAACTTGGAGGGGTGGAATATCAGGTCAAAAGATCAATGAGGGGCAAGAACCTCAAGGTGGACGCCGAGCTGCTTGGCAATGGAGAGGTGTTGGCATCCTCAGAGCGCTCAGTCACCTCCTTTGTGGAGAAGATCCTGGGAATGGATTACCGTTCATTCTTCCACTCGGTTTTCGCCCGTCAGCGGGAACTGTCCGCCCTCTCGGCCCTGACACCAGCAGATCGTAAGAAGCTCATCGTTCGCATGCTGGATCTTGATATCCTGCAGGATGTGATAAATGACATCCGACAGGATGAACGAGATGAGAAGAGAGATCTTCAATTCATAAATGAGCAGCTCCTTACGCCAGAACGCCGCCCCAAGCGCGAGGTATTAAATGAGGAGCGAGAGAAACTGGAAGCTGAACTGAGTGCGCTTGAGCAGCAGTTAGAAGCTGCCAATCTCGAGTCGCGCAGGCTGGAAGAAGAGTGGAAAAAGGCTAAGGGGCATA
Organism: Methanobacteriota archaeon; assembly: GCA_012519255.1. Taxonomy (GTDB): domain Archaea; phylum Thermoplasmatota; class Thermoplasmata; order Methanomassiliicoccales; family Methanomassiliicoccaceae; genus DTU008. The sequence continues at coordinate 5,209 of JAAYQQ010000116.1, forward strand.
AAGAGTGGACCGCACTCAAGGAAGAAGAGTATCGAAAGCATGACCGGCGCCTCTCGGAAAAACGCAAGGAACTGGAGGGGCTGCAACAACAGCGGGGCATTCTAGAGAAAGATCTAAGTGCCCTGCGTATCCGCCTGGAGGCCCTGCCGGATCTAGAGAAGAAAAAAGAAGAATATGACGAGCTGCTCAGGCAACGAGATGCCATGGAAGTTGGGCTGCGCTCGCATGAAGAGAGAAAATCTATCCGGGCATCCCTGCAGCGTAACGAGGAAGGGATAAATCGCCTGGAGCGCGCCATAGAAGAGAGTGTTAATGAGCTGACAGAGCTCAGGAACCCTCAGGAGAGTCTTGGCACCGTCACTCAGAACCTTGCCAAAATAGAGGAGGATATCGCAGCGGGTCTGGATCAGAGATCTACTATAGACTATGAGGTACAGAGCCTCCGCCGAGAGATAAAAGATCTATCCCAAAAGCGAGCAGAAGTGAATGAGCTAGGTGCGGAGGGCATCTGCCCCACCTGTGAGAGAGTACTGGGCGATCATCACCGCCATCTTTTAAACAAGCTGGATGAACAGAACTCCAATAGGGCCACCCTCTTGAAGTCACGGGAAGAAGAATTGGGGATTTTAGAGGAAAGGCTGGGAGTTGAAAAGCGTAGACAAAAGATACTGGAAGAGCGTAAGGAAAAGTTGCAAGTCGAAGTGAACAGGGTTGAGTGGCTGGACGCTAGTCTGCATGACTCCAAGAGTGAACTTGAGGAACTTGTCGAACGAAAAAAGCAGCTTGAGGACAGGCTCTCGGCCCTTGGAGACGATGATTTTGACGAACGCACCTTTGCCAACATTAAGAACCGCATTTCTGACCTACGTGCCGATGTGAATGAATTCCAGGCGCTTTCTGGAGAGTCTTCCAGATTGCCCAATTTGGAATCCAGGCAGAAAGAGCTGGAAAGCGGCATTGAAAAGAGGGAGAGGGAGCTGCAGAGTATTCAGGCCGAACTCACCGCGGTGGGCTACCAGGAAGGAGACTATCGCAAGGCGCTGGATATGTATGAAAAGGCACTGAAGGCGCGTGAGGCAGGTTATGCCGAGGTGTCGCGTAAGGTCGACGCCATCGAGCACATCCGGCAGAGGATCTCGGACAAGGACGCCGCCATCGCCGATATCGCCAGAATGGAAAAGAGCGTGGAAGGCAGAACCAAACGAGTAGAGGAGCTCGCTACACTCAAACACGTAATGGAGGACTTTAAGCAGAACGTGACAGAACGCATCTCTCCTACACTGTCAGAGATCTCGTCAGACCTGTTCGTCACCATGACAGATTCCAAATATGGGGGTATCGAGATTGATGATAACTACGACATGGAGATCTACGACGGCGGGGAGAAATATCCTGTCTCGCGATTCTCCGGCGGGGAGGGCGACCTGGCTAACCTATGCCTCCGTCTGGCGATCTCAAGGGTGCTGGCCGACCGCTCGGGCAATGATATCAACATTCTCATCCTCGACGAGATATTCGGCTCACAGGACCAAATGCGGAAAAGAGCCATCATGTCGACTCTCAATCATTTGGAGAAACAGTTCCATCAGATCATCCTCATATCCCACATCGACGACACCAAGGATCTCATGAGCAATGTCATCACAATTAAGGAACTGGATGACGGGACCAGTACAGTGGTCGCCTGATCTGGATTCTTGTTGATCTGTAGAGCGGCACCGACCTCTCAATTGAGCTGGCCAAATATTGTCGGCAACCCATGGGCAAGAGATCATGTCCATCGGCACACGGGTGAAGCATATCACGTATCAAATCCTCATCTGCCACAAATGATATGCAACCCTACATGGGAGCGGACGCCATCGAATTGGGCCTTAGATATCCAAGAAGCATTGGTAACGGCACTTCCGCCCCGCACAATTGAGGGGTATTGTGCCAGCAAAATTGGGACATGTCGATGCACATATCTGCTGTGCTGAATTGAATGAAACGGCCTCCAAAGAATTGTCTTCCATGAAGAAATTACTCTTGTAGAGAATATGAGTATCTTTACGCTTATAATTTGGAGATTATCTCCTGTCGCTTGGCTTCATACTCTTCTTGAGAAATGAGCCCCTTATCCCTCAGTTCCTTCAATTTTACCAGACGCTCCTCCGCTTCCGTCGCCGAGAAGGTCGGACCAGACTCCACTGGAGCGGATGGTGGCGTGGGAGTGGAAATAGTCCGATGTGCTGGAGTTGGCTGGGTCTGTCGGAGGATCGCCTCTTCGGCCTTCTTGCGTACCTCGAATGGTCTGGGAATGTTCTCCCAGATTACTGCGCCACGGTGGTCTGCCCGGAGGGTGGGAGAATCAGAATCTATGCCCCCTGTTTCTCCCGAAGTAGAGAATGTTAGGTCACCGTAGCGGAGGATGCGCTCGAACAGCGTCTGATGCACCGTAACGTTGGAAATGCGATCATAACGAGTATCGCCAAAACGGATGTTGAGCACACCATATTGAGTCAGGATGCGCCGATCGGTGATGGCAAAAGCAGTGTGAGACCATACGATGTAGTCGTACAGGAATGCGATGAGACCTATCAATATCGGAGTAAGAGAAAGGGCAGGGTTTATGAGCACACCTACTACCCCCAGCAAGATCACCGCGCCTCCTGCCATCAGGGCAAGAAGGCCCATCTTAAGTGTGGATGCTGGCATGACAAGCAACAATACTATCAAGATTGCCCATAGAGACACATCGGCGGTGAGGGCGGTGACGGAGGGGTAGCTGATCAAGAGAATTGTGCTGAACACTACAGTCAGGAATAGTAACGCCAGTGGCTGGAAAAGATAAACTATGGAGGAGGGGCGCCCCTCCCATAATAGCACCTCGCCGGCGGTGAGGCGGTTGCGCGGAAATATGGGTACCCTATGAACCTGGGTGTGCGAAGACACATTGGTCATCGGAGAACTAATGAGAGGAAAGAGTATAATTACAACATTACCTGCCCCATCTCATCCTACTCTTCCCATACTGATTCCAGGTCGACGTGTTCCCTTATGGTCCTGGCGATGAGATCGATCTTATCCATATCATCTGGATCGATGCGTGCGATTAGATGATCCAGGCGATCAGATGCTTCCAGAGTGTTCAGATCTGTCAGTAGCACCGGAACTCCAACCTCATAGGCTCGAGAGATCACGGGTTTGGTCGGCATAAGGCCTCCGGTAAGCACCAGACAGGAGGTGTCGGTAGATAGTGCAGCCATCAAGACGTCCGCACGATCGCCCCCAGTAACAAGGGCCTTGCGGGCCACCCGGCGCATATAGGTAAGGGCAGTCTCGGGACTCATTGCACCGATCATCAGTCGTTCCACCGTTCCATCCATACCTTTTCCCCCTACGAGCACCTCAGCGTCGAGCGCCTCGGAGACCTCTCGGACGCGGTAGTGGCGCAGCTCCCTTAATGGAGGTATCTCTCCGAGCACCCGCACACCCTTGGACGCAAGGAGTTTTCCAATACCGGCATCCTCTACCTGATTGAGGATCACGCCTCGGAAGTCAAGAAGACGTTGCTCCATCAACTGACGGAGCATGCAGATCTTATCCAGGGCGGGAAGCTGGGCCGATGACACCAGGATCACAGGGGCATCAAGGGCCTTAGCAATGGACATACCCGACACCGCACCCAGGCAGCCAGTGGTGATATCCCTCGTCCCTTCGATGAAGACGATATCCGCCTCGCCCCGGATATGGCGGCACGTGGCCATGATGTCCTCAATAAGGACCGGCCGGTACGCGTCGTAGACGAATGGGGACAGTTCTTCTTCCGTCCAGTCCAGGCCCAGCGCCTTCTTCATCAGATGAGCATCCTGGTCAAACACCCTCCCCTCGCGGGATAACATGACCTCCCGGAAGGGCTTGAAATAACCTACCTTGCCGGGATAATTCTTGGCCAGCCCAAGGGTGACCATGCTCTTGCCTGAACGCTCCGTGACCGATCCTAGGAATAGACTTCTCATGACATTTCCCTCCTTATGGTGGCCAGGGCATCGACCGCACCACACCCCTGACCCTCGTCCCCCACCATTACTGGGTTTATCTCGAACTCGGTGAACTCGGGGAAGTCCATGGCAAGCTGGGCAACCCTGAAAATGACCTCCTTGAGTGCCGGTATGTCGGCCGGTTTCCTCCCCCTGGCACCGGCAAGAATGGGATACCCGCGTATGGAACGTATAAGCTCATCCACTCTCCGCGGAGTAAGAGGTGCGATGGTCTGGGCGACATCCTTCAGCACTTCTACGAAGATGCCACCCAATCCAAATGTGATAATTGGCCCGAACTGCTCGTCACGGACCATGCCCACTATGGCCTCTCGGCCAGAAAACATCTTCTCCACCGTTGCCCCATCCACATGAGCCAGGGATAGGCGGGTCCGCATCCTGGACATCATCAGCTCGAAGTTGCGGCGCACCTCCCCCTCATTCTGCAGATTGACGATGACGCCCCCAACGTCAGTTTTGTGAGCTATATCAGGCGATGATACTTTCAACACCACCGGGAAGCCAATGCTCCTGGCCAATTCAACGGCCTCACTAGCGGTGCGCGCCAACCCGCTTGAGGGCACATTGACGCCATACGCTCGAAGGACTTGCTTGCCCTCCCCCTCACTGAGTGAGGTTCTGCCCTCACTACGCACACGGTCAAGGAGCTCCCTCACCACGGCGCGATCGCCAGTTATGAGTGGTACATCGCCACCATCTATCAGCCCCCTTGTCTCCTGATATCGAACCATGGCGGCCAATGCCCTCACTGCCCTATCGGGAGACACGTAGTTTGGTATTCCCGCCTCGAGTAGAATATTCGCCCCAGCGGCGACATCGGTCCCGCCCACGAATGCAGTCACCACGGGCATGTCTGCCTGTCGCGCCAGGGAGACTATCGCCCGGGCCACCGCGGAGATGTCCAACAGGTCGCTGGGGGCGATCATGGCTAGAACACAGTTAACATTGGGGTCTTCCATGACTGTTCGGGCAGCGAACTCATAACGAGTGGCATCCGCATCACCGATAACATCTACAGGATTATAGAAGTTTGATTCCTCGGGCAATCTGGTCTTGAGGCGAGCCACGGTCTCCCTGGCAAGGGTGGCCATCCCAAGGCCATGATCGGAGCAGGCATCCGCCGCCATTACTCCCAGGCCACCAGCGTTGGTGATGATGCCAACGCCGTCCCCCTTGGGTAGAGGCATATTGGCGAAGGCCTGGAGAAGATCAAAGAATTCATCGATGGTCATGACCCTAATGACTCCGGCCTGTGCCAGGGCCGCATCATAGATCTTATCGCTACCCGACAATGCCCCGGTATGTGAGGAAGCCGCCTTCGCTCCAGTATCTGTGCGGCCAGCCTTTAGTGCCAGGATGGGTTTGTACCTCGAAGTAGCACTGGCCTGTTCAATGAATTTCCGTCCCCTATCCAGACCTTCCACATACATGCCAATGACGGTGGTCTGCTCATCCTCTCGGAGATATTCCAACAGGTCCACCTCATCGATATCTAATTTGTTCCCCACCGATATGAAGTGAGAGAAACCGACCCTGGTGCTCTTTGCCCAGTCCAGGACGATAGTGCCCATGGCTCCCGACTGCGAGGTGATGGCCACACCACCCATGCTAGGATAGTCATCTGTGAATGTGGCATTCATCTTGTTGGGAGTACTGATGATGCCGAGACAGTTGGGGCCCAATACCCTGATACCATGTCGAGAGGCGATTTCCCCTACTCTTTTCTCCAATTCCGCCCCCTCCTTGCCAGTCTCTCGGAATCCTGCGGAGATTATGACGGCAGCCTTGACTCCCTTGGTTCCTGCCTGTTCCATCACCCGAGGCACTGCTATATTGGGCACCACGACAACGGCCAGTTCCACCGGACCAGGTATCGAGACGAGGTCGGGATATGCTTTCAGGCCCAGGATATAATCCGCACCGGGATTGACAGGGTAAAGGTCGCCAGAAAAGCCCGACCTGATGAGATTGCGTAGAATGACATGGCCGACCTTTTCCTCCTTCGTGGAAGCTCCAATGACTGCAATGGAACGGGTCTCGAATAGCGCCCTCATACCAGAGCCTCCCGGGGCTACGCCATTTATGATTCTATTTTCGCTTGTGCATGAGGAATGTTCCCAATGTGGCCTGATCATGCACTTGTACCTCTCTTTCCCGGTGAGGTATGGAGAGCATATCCATGAGCTGGAAGGCATTCTTGGCCCCTTTGGCCCGCTCACTGTTGTTGAAATACACCCTCACATCCTTGACAGTACCTTCCAGGTTGGCGATGGTTTCCTTCCAGGGGATGAGCTCTTCCTCCGAGTACAGGTAATTGTATCGGCTTACTCGACTATCTTCTTCCCTCTCCTCATCGAACCAGGGACCATAGTTGCGGCCATGGAGGCGCACGTAGGCATGATCGGCAGTGACATCCTGAACCTTGGGGAAGCTGGGCCCATCAACCAGTACGTTGGCGACGTTGTAGCTACTCAGAAGCTTCGCTGTCGTCGGATCAAGCCTGGTGCGATCATCCCCAAGCCAGGAGCGGTGGCGGAATTCCACGGCATAATGATATTTCTCGGTATCAATGGCCTGAAGGACCTTCTCCATCACGATGAGCGATTCATCGCCGTGGTGGAAGTGAGGAGATAACTGGATGAGTATGCTGCCCAAAAGGTCATTCTGCGCCAGCGGCTTCGCGCAGGACTCCTCGAAGGCGGAGGCGGCAATGCCTGCCCTATCCCCCTCCATCTCGACCATGGCCTCATGCGTTACTCTCCGGGGCATCTTGACTGAATACTCAAAGTCCTTGAGCGACCGTCCCTTCCTTATCCAGCCATCAAGCATGATTCCATTGGAAAATCGATAGAAGGTGCTGTTGATCTCCACGGTGTTGAAGTATGAAGCGTAGTAACGTAACCAGTCCTCCTTTTTCCTAGCTAGAGCTACTGGGTAGAAACGACCGACCCAATCTTCAAATGACCATCCGCTACAACCAATTAGCACAGACACCTCCGTATTGATTTCATCTCTGCCTACATATATTTTCTTAATGTGGAAACTTCCTCCGTGCAATCGTATACCATTTGGCCGGATGTGGCAATTAATGGATTCGATTAAGTATATTGAATGGGAAATTCGAGCGACTACAGTACATCAGGTTATCTTGCTATAACTTCAAGAATGTTCTGTATCGAAACATTTTAACATTTTAAGGATGAAATATGATACGAACGGCTCATTCGTAGCGTTAAGAATTTGAAAATCGAAAGGAACCCCCAGGTGCAGCAAAGTCATGAGGGACCGTGAATAAAATTGCAGCGTTGTGATTTGCCCCATTCGACTGACTTTGTCTAGGCAAAGTATTATGAGTAGTGAGAGCATGAAATGAATGCTCCTTGAAACCGGAGATGACCAATGATTCTCCTTGCATGCTTGGGGCGCACAGTGCGTCGTTAATATGGGTCTCTTCAAGAACCTCCGACGTGACGTCGGGTCATGATTGGAGAACAACCCCGACGCACGACAATAAACCCCCGGCCTGGGTCAGTGTGGGGAGAATAGGCATACGCCGTCCATGAACCAATCTGTTAAGGTCCGGGGGACACCACACCCTCCTGCGCGCTCATTCTCTGCAGGACCGGGTGAGATCATTAGATCGACCTATCTGAAATGAGCTAATATTCTTTTATCGATCCTGCTCGACCACTCAATGTCCAAAGAAGGCCGTCATAGTCGGTAGATCTTGGTGCGGAGAATTGAATCTTTGACAAAGATGTCGTCCGGCCCGCCGCTCTGCCTGGCCAGGATGAAACGTTCCAGAATAGAATCCATCTCATCGGCGTAGTGGAGGGCCACCGCCTCGGGGATGGATGGACCTATGGGCGATCCCTTATCATTGGAGCCATGGCTAGCCAGCACCATATGAATGAGCTTCAGACGAGTGTTTACAGGGAAATCTGGGATGGCATCGCAGGCCTCCCGGATCATGCCTGTGCCAATGACCAAATGACCCAACATCCGACCGTCCACCGACTCTGAGATGGAACTCTGGACATCATAGCAGCGCACCTTGCCCAGATCATGGAGGATTGCACCCGCCAACAGGAGGTCGCGGTCTAGATCTGGATATATTTGAGAAATTTTGTCGCAGATGCTCACCACATTGAGGGTATGCTCAAGCAGGCCCCCTATCCAGCCACAGTGATAAGATACCGAAGCAGGCGAGTGCTTGAAACTACTCGCCAGATCATGGTCGGAGAACAGTGATAGAAGTAGGGAGCGGGTAAAGGAATCCTCAATTGCCCCGATATAATGCATGAGTTCCGAGAACATTTCATCAATATCCTTGGACGTGCAGGGCAGGAATTCCGCGGGATCAAATTCATCGTCCGCGGCCGGCTCAATGATGTCACCTGTGGCAGGGTTGATACCAATGGATAAACGGCCATTCCAGCTGCTGGTAGTGCCGACCAGCCGGACGAGCGAGTTCACCTTCAGCAGATCGTGCTTCATGCGCACCGCGCCCTCGTCACGACCCCCCCAGTAAGTGACAAGAATTTCTCCACTGGCATCTGCCACCTTCATCCTGAAGAAGTAACCGTGCCTGTATTCCATCGGCACATCCTTCGAGCGCAAGGCGTAAACTCCCTCTACTACCTCGTTTTCTGATGTTATGTCTTCAATCCTTTGTCTGCCGCATTCCATCTCTCCGCCTCAACTGGCAATCAATAAGTATGATATTAGAATATGGCACCCGCCATTCCCAGGAATGAGTCAGACTGGCCGGCTAGCGAGACGCCGCAGCCATTCTTCCGACTCCCTCCACCGAGGATGCAGACGCTCCCTATTCCGAAAGTTCTTGTCATGATGCCGCCGGTTGGGACGCATACCATCCTCGATGTGTAACAACTCATGATAGAGAACGTACTCGGAAACGTAACTGGGCACGTCTACCGAGTCAAGGATGGAGGAGACTGCCACCACCTTCATGAGCACTGAGCAGTAACCCACCCGGCGCCTATTCTCTCGCACCGTCCAGTTGAACACTGCGTCGGGGCATGCTCGCACCAGCCCCTGTTCTCTAAGCGATAGATACGCATCCTGAAGATCGTACACCTGTCCATGGTGATCCAGGGTAAGATTCCGGGAGCGCTTCAAATAGATCGGTTGATTTCTATTCACAAAGTCCTTCGACCCCATCCAGGTGATGAGACTGTCTGAGTAGATGCCCCTGGGCCCCTCCCCGGTGAGGCAGCCATACAGGGAGTTGGCAAAGTCCTCTAACACCCTTCTGTCCGCCCCTCTGAGATAATCAGATATTTGGAATCGCACGGAATGCCCTGACCTTTTCCAGGTGCTCTTGAACTCCTTGAAAGGAGCGAACTCGGCCTCGACATCATCATAGCCATTGGCAAGCCCGAGCGATTGGAAAGTGTAAATGAGGTCGGCGGTCATGTCAGAGCACTCTCTGAGATAATGGAGTATGGTTATCAATCTACTCTCTGGGGGCTTCGAGCACGTTATCTAATTTGATAGCCAGATACGGACCTTCATATGAACCTCTAGAGACTCGCTATCTCAATGGATAATAGTGGGTCAAGGAGACTCGTCACTCGCGGGAACCTTGACGGCATCGTCTCCGCCGCAGTGTTCTTAAATCGTTTCCCCGGCTCTCCGATCAAATTCGTCACCTCTCCCGCCTCCGCGGCGACAATGCTTCATTCGATCGGCGGCGATATCGTCTACCTGGCCGATCTCTCCCTGACACCTGAGCTTACTCATACAGTGGAGCACTGTGACATGGAAGTGAGAGTCATAGATCATCATCCTTCCACAGTCCGTGCCGACTATGCCACCATAGATACTCGCGTCAGCGCCGCCACACTACTTTATCGTGTGCTAGAAGGGCGAGATATGGACGACGTTGTCGCCCTGGCCGATCTGTATGAGCGTTGTGACACTCCCCTCCTGAGTGCTGCCATTGCCCGCCATGGGTGGGAGGTATTGAAGCACGAGGCTGAAGTCCTCGACTTTGCATGGCGTATTGGAGTGGGAGATGATGCTTTCCGTTTGGAGGCCGCCACCCTCCTTTCATCAGGCTCCCTGCCCTCCTGCCACCCATCCATACTTAAGAGATATGGCGCCATGGTTCGAGGGGGCGGCTGGGACAAGGCCCTCGTATCAGTGAGAGAGGCCATGAAATTTCGCGGGCGAATCGGTGTTCTCGAGCTAGGGAAAAGGAGAAGGTCGTTCCACGGTTTTGGCTCACGAGCCTTATCTGAGGTAGCCAGGCAGGAAGGATGCAAATACGCCATCATGGTCCGAAAAGGGAGAGACAGCTCCGTCATCTCCCTGCGCTCGGTAGGCGGCACCACCGATCTGGGTCATTTCATTGAGGACTTCACGAAAAGGAATGGCCTGGAAGGAGGGGGGCATCCCTCTAGCGCCGGTGCGAGGATACCCTCCGCAACGGTGCCTTTGCTCCTTGAGGAGCTGGAGATCATGGCCTGATCACGTACTTCATTCGTCAGACTCGGGCGGACCGGCCCGCTTGTATATGAGCACTGGACACTTGGCGTTCTTGGCGATGGTGTCCTGTACAGGCCCGAAAGCATACGGGCCCCACTGCCGAGTCGATGAGGCTCCAATGACCAAAAGATCATAAGCCAGCGATTCGGCCACGATGCCCCCTATGAAGCTCTCTGGGCGGATCTCGTTGACGATAACCGGGACCCCCTTTGATTCGACTATTTTTCTTAGACGGTTGGAGTACTCGGTCGCTCTGATGAGATATTTCTCATTCACTATGACATTGAGGATGGTAACCCTGGACTCATTTGCCAGGGCGATATCGGCCGCCACCTCGGTGGCCCTGCTGACATGCCACTGACTCCCGGAGAGTACCAAGATATTATCAGGACGCAACTTGCCCTCCGCGCGCAGGACGAGGATATCGCATGGGGTCCTGCGCACGATGTCATCAGTTTTGCGGCCAAGTATGCGCTTCTGCGTGCGAGTGTAACCCTTCCAGCCCATGATGATGACGTTGACCGCCTCATCTCGTGCGGTGTCGATTATGCTTGTGACCACATCATGAGAGATAAGGACAATGGCCCTGGTCTTCATTCCCCGCATCTCGGAGTAGCCCTTCAGCCTTTCTAGCATCTTCTTTCGGCCCTCCACACGCTTATGATCTACTGCGCTTAGCGGTACAGTTGTGGGCACCTCAATGACGTTGGTAAGTAGAATTTCTCCACCTCTTTGGGCCGCCATTTCAACAGCCAGGTCGATCAGACCTTCGTTATGGGGATCATCCACGGGAATAAGGATGCGAAAGAGTGCCCTGGCTTCATCAGAGAGTGGAGCCCGGGACGGGGCCACAAAGGCCTCTATCTCCCGACGACCCCTGACAAAATAATGAATTATCAGGCCGGCAAAGATAATGGCCAGAGCAAAGTACCAGGCCAGAGTGTCGTGGTAGAACAGCATCACGGCCAGGAACAGCTTGCTTACCACGCCAATGATGGGGACTATGGGGAACAGGGGCATGAGGAAAGTGCGTTTAACGTCTGGTCGCTTCTTGCGCAGGCTGATGGCTGCTACATTCACGAGGACGAATAACAGTAAGATCATCACGTCCGCGACCGCGGCGACCTTTTCGATATCCAGGGCCACGGCCATGAATACAATGATCGCCCCACTGGCCAGGATAGCCATGGCAGGAGTGTGATTTACAGGGTGGAGTTGCCCAAAACGAGAGGGAAGATTTCCATCCCGACCCATGGCAAAGGATACTCGGGACGCGGAGAATACTATTGAATTAACTGCAGCCACTGAACCAATGATCATACCGATGGACATTAGCGCGCCGCCGATTAGGGGCACCGCACGATCGGCCGCTATGGTGAGAGCAGCCTCTCTGCCTAACGCAGCCTCTTCCCACCCGATAATGGCAAAGGTCACGGCCGCCACTAGGATGAACAATATGGCCGAGATCGTGATACAGAGGAACATGGCCCGTGGGATCGTCTTCTCAGGGTCCTTGACCTCCTCTCCGGTCTGGGCGACCACCTCGTAGCCCTCGAATATCATAAACGTAAAGCCCATGGATGTGGCAATGCTGAGATACCCGAACGGCAGAAGTTCTGGACCAAATCCAGACGCTCCAGGGGCCGCAGGATCGGTAAGGACATATACCAGGCAGAATAGACAGAACAGGGAGATAATGCCGACAAGGAACACCGATATAAGGATCTCCGACCGACCTGCGCCCTTAACTCCTCGGTAATTAATATAGCAAAAGAAAACCGCGATGGCCACGGTGAGAATGGTCTCCACTATGGCGATATCGACACCCGAGCTGAGAAACCCGACCTGCTGAATGAGCAGACCGACGCCTTTGCCAAAGCCAATGGCATACACTGAGCAGGCAATGCAATGACCCACCCAGGACATCCATCCTCCCAGGAATCCCAGGGGGGCGAAGAGGCCCTCTCTTATCCATAGGTAGCCTCCTCCAGTCTCTGGAAACCCTGAAGCCAGTTCCGCATAGGCTAAAGCGGTGAAGATGGTGACTGCATAGTTCAGGATGAAGGCGATCAGTAAGCCGGGGCCAACAATATTGGTGGCGATGCCGATTAGCAGGAAGATGGAAGAGCCTATGTTCGGACCTATGCCGATCATTAGTGCCTCGGTCAGGCCCAGGTCCCGACTCAATGACACCTCCACTCCTGTGGAGTGGACCCTCTGGTGATCTGACATGGCGGTCCCTGCTTGGGTATAATACGGTCAGATGAGGATTTCTATTATTGGGTAAAGTGTCAGGCCGATCCAGCAGAGAGTGAGGGATTTTCCACCCCTTCGCCACCCCTATCGAGGACCTTGCGCATAAGATAATTATTGCCCTGTCTGGAAATGGCCCGGTAGCCCCTATGACGGTAGAACGCGATGGCCGGCCGATTGGTAATCTGCACCCACAGATCAATGGAATTCATTCCATTATGGTATGCCAGCTCTGCTATTCGCTTCATCATATCGGTTCCTAGGCCCTGGCCCTGGAAATCCCTCTGCACCTGGATCGAGTTGATCAAAAGATTATCTGCCCGTATGTCCACCGAGTAATACCCGATGATCTCCCCATCCTTCTCCAGCACCTCGTTGAGGGCGGTTGGCCTGAGGATGAACCGCATAATGTCCTCATCTCGCAACTCCACTCCCCAGGAAGAGAAAATTATGTTGGCCATGTTGTCATGGCTGAGGCTCATGACCTTGGGAAGATCTCGACGGACCATTTCCCGATAGGAGGCGCCAAGCATCGAATTTTGGAAATGTTGACTCAATGAAATTAAACCTTCGTAGCTGGACCTTGTAAAGAAATGCAATAGAAAAGCTGGACGAGCGAGCCGGTTTCGGAGCATGCTGGAGCCTTTCAGGAACATTTGTTTGCTACGAAAATAGGGTCTGGCCCTATGTCAAACGGCGCATATTCAGAGAGACCCAGGCGGAATGATAGAAGGAGTGATGGTTGTTCTGAGCACAATGCCAGATGAAAACATGTTTCAGAAATCTGAGCCCCATGAGAGCAGCCCGCCATCCTCTCGGAGAAGAAAGGGAATACTGTATCGGTCTGGCGTCGTACTTATATATAATGACAGGTCTCAAGTGTCAAGAACGGCGAGGTTATTAACATGGTAGAAGTAAGCGCTGAGGCAGTCAATTTCATCAACGACCTGCTCGAGAAGAACTCCAAGAAGGGCTTCGGGATCCGTATCTACCTGGCGGGCATGGGCTGTTCCGGCCCTCAGTTCGGGATGGCGTTCCAAGAGGAGAAGAAAGAAGGGGATAACGAGCAGAAAGCCGATGGATTCTCGTTCTATTTCGATGATGAGACCAAAGAAATGCTCGAGGGCTCCACCGTCGACTATATCGAGACCCCAGCCGGGTCTGGGCTTATCGTCAACAATCCCAACCTAAGGTCTTCCTGCGGCGGTTCCTGCGCGGGTTGCCACTAGGTAAATATCTTACCGCCGGCTCCCGCCGGTCAGCTCTTTTCTCATTCTCGTTTTGTGCGATAGCATTTTATGCCATCGGCATCCAAACCTCCCATGGAGGTATGGAATGGAACTGCAATGCCCCAAGTGTGACTATGTAGCTATGGGAGCAGATGAGGCCGAGGCGCAGGAAAAGCTGAGAGAACATGCCCAATCGGCCCATGGGATGGACGAGAGCGGCTTCAATAAGATGCTGAGCGATATGAAGCATAAGATAAGCGAATTATTTGGCAGGTGAATTGAAGGAGTTCAAAGGTTCGCTACTTACCATGGCCCTCTGGGCTGAGAATATAGTATTCGTATACAACATCGATTCACATCTAATAAGCGAAGCCAGGGATTATTTTACCAGGCTGTCGTCCGCTCACGCACATAGGTGTCACCTTGTCTTCCTGACACATCACGCCATGGGGATGAAAACAGAATGGAAGGAGTTCATCTCAGGACTGGGGATACCTGTGGAGTTCCTGCATCGGGATGAGTTCATGGATCGGTATCCCCATATCATGACCGAGCACCCCGTGATCCTGCAGCAGGTGAGGGGAGACCTGTCTGTGCTTCTGACCGCCCAGGAGATCAGATCATGCACAACCATGAAAGAGCTGGAGAAGGCCATACAGAGGAAGCTGATCGAGCGATAGGGCGAGCGGTTGAGGCATAATATGTGCGGACGGTCTGCCAATATCGAGGCCGGAATGGTTCGATCCTCCGCCGATTGCTTTTTGTCTGATGTGTCGAACCAAAAGGGACTCCAACGTCGGGGCTGACGATGGGGGAGTCGTTTATCCATTAAGGAAGTTCAGAAAGACCGGGGCATGCGGTCAATAGAGGCCTTGGCGCCCATGGCCCTGGCATCATTCATATCCACAGCGATGGGTGGCGCTCCAGGAAGGCACCTTGTGAGGGACCTTGTGAGAGAGGACTTAATTGGAATAGCCCACACTCGGGAGATGGGAGCTCCATGTTGAGATGGCAGACCATAAATTCTTTACATGTTCGATAGTATCCTCAGGCAGTGTTCATCGAGCATCCCCTCATCAGGCCAGACAGTATTCAAGAGAGGGAGTATCAGAAAGAGTTGGCGAGCGCCTGTCTAGGCGCATCCACACTGGTCGTCCTCCCCACAGGTCTCGGAAAGACAGTGGTGGCACTGCGAGTGATCGCGGAAGTCCTGGTCGTGGAAGGAGGGAAGGCGCTGCTTTTGGCACCCACCAAACCACTGGTAGAGCAGCATGCTAGATTCCTGAAAGAGCAACTGATGAATAGAAAGGTTGTCGTTCTCACTGGAGAGGTGACACCAGAGGAGCGGGAGTTGGAGTGGATACAGAACGATGTTATCGTCTCCACCCCCCAGGTCATTGCTAACGATCTCCGCAACGAGAGGATATCTCTTCGGGACGTCCGGCTGATCATATTTGATGAGGCACACCGTGGCGTGGGCAACTATGCGTATGTCCACATTGCCTCAGAATATATGGGCATGAATGGCAGGGTGATAGGTATGACCGCCTCGCCCGGCTCAAATATGGCCAAAATACGGGAGGTCTGCAGCAATCTCGGCATCGAGAACATCGAGATCCGTTCGGAAGCTGACCTGGACGTGGCCAATTACGTCCACGATGTCCATATGGATTGGGTGGAAGTGGAGATACCTCCAGAGATGAAGAGTTTGTCGCGCCTCCTGCGCCAACTGTTCACACGATGCATCCGTTCGTTGGTAGAGATGGGCATGATGACTCCTGCCCGTCCGCCATCGAGGAGATATCTGCTAGAGGTCCAAATGGCCATACAGGGTAAGCTCAGTTCGGGGGAGAGGAACGGATCATACTATCAGGCGCTGAGTCTCATCGCCACGGCCATCAAGGTCGACCATGCCATTGAGATGGTGGAAACTCAGGGCCTTTCGGCGTTGCGCAGCTATCTGGAGAAGATCAAGGAAGATGCCGAGTCTGAAGAGGGATCTAAAGCCTCCAGGACAATCGTGGGATCGGAAGAATTTGAGCGCTTGGAGGAGATGATCGATGGCCTCCAGATGGAACACCCCAAGATCTCCAGGGTTATGAGCATAGTAAGTCACCAGATCAATGAAAAACCTGACGCGAGAATCTTGGTGTTCACGCAATACCGCGACACTTGCGAAATGGTCTCCAGATACCTTGCCCGCATCGATGGTGCAAGTGTCACAAAGCTCATCGGACAGTCCGGCCGGGGCAAGGATAAGGGGCTGAGGCAGAAGGAACAGATCGATGTATTGCAGCGCTTCAGAGAGGGAGAGTTCAACGTCCTTGTGGCCACATCGGTCGGCGAAGAGGGACTGGACGTGGCCAATACCGACCTCGTGGTGTTCTACGAGCCAGTGCCATCGGAGATACGGAGCATCCAGCGCCGCGGGAGGACTGGGCGCAGTAGAGCAGGGCAAGTGGTGGTGCTCATCACTGCTGGCACCAGGGACGAGGCCTCATTAAAGGCAAGTGAGAGAAAGGAACGAGAGATGCGTAAACGGCTACGCTCGCTGAAGGAGCAGCTGGACCGCGATAATGCCAAGGAGAATGGTGCGAAGGCCTTGAAAAGGGGTCAGAATACCTTGACCGACTTCTTCTGATATACCAATTATGAGAGATGTGGCCGCCATCCAAATCCGATTAAATAGGTCAATGACATTCCTTTTCCTATGCCCTATCAGGACCTGGTGAAGGTCTACGAGGCCATCGAGTCAACGTCATCCAGATTGGAGATGACAGAGATCCTCGCCAACCTATTGCGTTCCTCCGATTGCGCTCACGTCAAGCGTATCATCTATCTGACCCAGGGGATGTTGGTTCCTGAATTCTGTCCCGAGAAGCTGGGTCTGGCAGACAAGTTGTACCTGCGCACCCTGGCCATGGCTTCCGGAGTGAGTGAGTCATCCATCCGCAAGCTGTGGAACAAAGAAGGTGATCCGGGCACGGTCACGGAAAAGGTGTTGGAGAACAAACGACAGACCACGCTATTCCCTCGCCCCCTCACCCTCGATCGTGTTTATGAAACACTACTGAAGGTTGCCAGGGCAGAGGGTAGCGGCTCACAGGAAATGAAGATGCGTCTGCTTGCCGATATCCTCCATGACGCCAAACCTCATGAGGCCAAGTATATCGCCCGCATCGCCACGGGAAGGATGCGGCTGGGGGTGGCATCACAGACCGTGATAGACTCACTTGCACTGGCCTTTGCCACCAGGGAAGACAAGGAGGCGGTAGAACGGGCTTACAATGTGACTTCAGACCTTGGCCTGGTTGGAGAGGTTCTTTGCCGGGAAGGGCTGGAGGGGCTTGACCGTCTGCACGTGATGGTGGGGAATCCTCTACGAGCCATGCTGGCCGAACGTCTACCATCTCCAGATGAGATACTGGAACGCATGGGGGGTCGGGCCCTGTTCGAATACAAATATGATGGATTGCGCGTCCAGGCCCATATAACAGAAAAAGGGATCAAACTGTATTCCCGTCGGTTGGAGGACCTTACAGAAGGCTTCCCTGACGTGGTAAGAGCGCTGAAGAAAGCATTTGTCTGCAAGAGCGCCATCGTTGAGGGAGAGTGCGTCCCGGTGGACATTAACACCGGGGAGATGCTGCCATTTCAAGAGGTGTCCCATAGGCGGGGGCGTAAGCATGGTCTCAAAGGCGCTATTGAAGAGTATCCCGTAAGGCTGTACCTGTTCGACTGCATTTACCTTGACGGAGAGGACCTAACCATGCATCCCCTCTCCGAGCGAAGGGCGGCCCTCATGCAATGCATCCGGACTACCGAGGATATCCAGCTGTCAGAGGCGAGGGTGCTCAGCTCGGTGGAAGAGGTGGAGGACTTCTTTAGGGATGCTTTGATCGCTGGCTGTGAGGGCCTCATGGCCAAATCCCTCGGTGATGATTCTATCTACCGTGCAGGGGCGCGGGGCTTCTTGTGGATCAAGTATAAGAAAGAATACCGGTCGGAGATGAATGATACTGTCGACCTTGTTGCCGTGGGCGCATTCTATGGTAGAGGCAAGCGGGGCGGGATGTACGGCGCACTGCTAATGGCTACCTACAATCATGAGACAGATAAGTTCGAGACCGCCTGCAAGCTGGGGAGCGGGTTCGATGATGCCACCCTTGCCATCCTACCAAAGAAACTGGACCGCTTCCGGCTGCCGGAGAAACATGCATCGGTCGAATCACGGATGGAAGCAGACATATGGTTCGAGCCAGCAACGGTACTGGAGGTGTTGGGCGCGGAGATCTCGGTGTCGCCGATACATACCTCAGCCTTCGGCAGGGTCCGCGAGGATGCAGGTCTGGCGATTCGGTTCCCACGATTCACCGGGGCCTTCCGAGACGATAAGGAGCCACGGGATGCTACCACCACACAGGAACTGCTGGAGATGTACGAAAGCCAGTCGAAGAAGTAGAGATCCAACGGAGACAATGGGGTTAACGACCAGAAGCCGCTGGCCACGAGCGACCTAAGAATACGTTGTAGTGATTGCAGACTTATATCGTCACAGAATATGATGGGGTTCACGAAAACCTTTATAATCAGGCGGAATATTGGACGCAACCATGGAACTTCACCTCCTCGACAAGGATAAAAATTCTATTCAGGTCCAGATTCCGGACGCGGATATGACCCTGATCCAGCCCCTCACCAACGAGCTCCTCACCGATGAGGGCGTGGCCAAGGTAAAATACATCACTGGCCACCCTGAGCTCGACATTCCTGTATTGTTCGTTCAGGTCAAGAGCGGTAAGCCTCAGACTGCTCTCAAGAGGGCCGCCAAGACCATCTCAAACGAGTTTAAAGAAGCCCGTGAGATGCTAGAGAAGAGCAAGTAAACATGCAGGAGAGTCGCTCCCTCGAAGCGGCCATCGGACTGGAAGTCTATTTATCGGATGCCCCTGGCATCGGCGGTCGTTTAAAACGCTCTCCAGAGGATTTCCTGGTCGAGGAAGTCTCCACCTATCCTCCCCGCGTTGAGGGTGGGCAAATCACCATTGCAAGGGTCACTGCCCAGAATTGGGAGATGAACCGCCTGGTGCGTCAGTTATCCAGAGCCTTGGGCATTTCCAGGGAACGCATCGGCTTCGCCGGTACCAAGGATAAGAGGGCAATCACTTCTCAATTAATGTCCTTCCCCGTGCCAGCTGAACAACTGCTCGAACTCGACCTCCATCAGATCACCATCTCCGATCCATACCCTGCCAAGAAAGGGATTACCATTGGCGATCTCATCGGCAACGCCTTTGTCATAAAAGTGACGGAGACGTCGCTACGAGGGCAAGAACTGAAGGAAGCCATTGAGACAACCTCGGCGCAACTCAGGGAGATGAAGGGGTTTCCCAACTACTTCGGAGTGCAGCGCTTCGGTGCGGTTCGGCCAATAACACACGAGGTAGGAAAGTGGATTGTCAAGGGTGACCTGGAACGGGCAGTTATGACCTATGTTGCCAATCCCGTGCCCAGGGAAAATGAAGATACACGAGCTGCTCGACAAAGGCTTGCCGAGAGCGGGGATTTCGAGGAGGCTCTCGGATATTATCCCAGGAAGATGACCTTTGAACGAACCATGATCGGCCATCTCGCTCGCCACCCGGGAGACTTCGCTGGAGCAATATCTGCCATGCCATCCAACCTCCAGATGATGTTCGTACATGCTTACCAGTCCTTCATTTTCAATCGAATACTAAGCGAGCGCATCCGGCGCGGGATACCCATTCACCTCCCCATTGAAGGCGACTTGATCCTCCCGGCCGACAGGCAGGGGATTCCAGAACATGGCCAGGGAGTGCCCGTTTCCAAAGACAATCTCGACCTTGTGGAGAAACAGGTACGCTCAGGCAGAGCGTTCGTCAGCGGTGTTCTTTTTGGCACTGAATCCGAACTAGCAGAAGGAGAGATGGGTGAGATCGAACGTAGGATCATTGAAGAGGAGGGCTTGCAGAGAGATGACTTCATGGTCCCCCCACTACACAAGTGTAGCTCCAAGGGCACTCGCCGAGAACTGCTAAGCGCGGTCAAGGACCTAAGAGCCAAGGCAGATGATGATAGTGTGACCTTCTCTTTCACGCTAAACAAGGGCTGCTATGCTACAACCTTGCTGAGAGAGTATCTCAAAAAAGACGAGCTCATGGACTACTGAGCGTCTGCAGTGATGCAGGCTAGATGCAGCCAGCTTATTCTTTCCAATATGTGTAGAAATTGACTGAATATTCCGCAACCTTCGGGATCTGATCGATCGTGTCGATCTCTCCGTTAACGCGCTAACATCTGCGCCTACAATATGCTCAATAGAGGAAGTTAGCAATCTATGGCTAGATCCTCTTGCTATGGGGAATTCATCAGGGCCATAACGCTCTCCCGATGCAGGCTGGAACCTCGTTCACCGCCCCTCAGCAATATGGCAGTCCCCCCATAGAATCATTCAGCGAGCAGGTAACTTTTGAGGGCAATAGCCACACACCAGTGCATATTGAGAGTCTTCTTGTTGACTCTCTATGCGCCCCTTAGATGGTTTATGAGGGCGGGATAACTCCCCCCATGCACATGGCGATCAGGGGCGCGCCTAGATGGGCAGGCCCATTGGCCCTACGATAATGCGGAGCGGTTGCAATGAGCTAATGGGCCGGCGCATGGCGATGAGGGGTCTGAAGAGAATTTGATCAGAGGCGAGTGAGGTCTCGATTTCCTCCACTCTCCTCTTCCTCCTCTGGCGCTTCCAGGAGCTCCCTGAGCCTCTCCAGCCTGTCACCCTTCTTGGCGTCCGCAGATACTGCCCTATCCGCCGGTTCGGGCTGCGATGCAGCTGCGGGAGCCGGTTCAGGCTGTGGTGCGGCTACTTCCTCCGTATTGGATGGAGACTGATAGGCCAAGGCAGCCCTGACCAATGAGCAGGCGCCCCTCCTCTTGTTGGTCGTAGATTGCGCGGGAGCGGTGGGCGCAGGAGAAGGAGTTGCTGTGGGAGCAGGGGGATTCATGTACTTCTCTGCTATCTTCATGGCTCGCTCGGCCCTGGCCTCGCGGTCAGACTGGAATGCGATTTGACCGTTCTTTTTGTTCTTTTTCTTGAGCCTGCTTCGCTCCGCCTCGGCCAGCCGCTTCTGGGCCCATCGTTGCTGGATGGCACGCCTCTGTTCTTCGGTCTCGATTATATCGGAGTCATCCACTGCTTCCGGATCATTTGTGCCGTCCACGAAGTTAAGAGGGGTCCTACATCGGGGGCATCCTTCAAAGCGCGTGCAGTCCATACAGAACAGGGTCCCGCAGTTGGGACATACGGTCACCGCAGGTTCCCCATGGAAGATGCAGTTACGATGATTGTATCGTCCGGTTTCAGGATAATATTTTACCGTGATCGCATGGGAACGATCCATGCTTGATAGGGGCTCTTCGGCCCCATTCCTCAGTCTGAAAATACTCAGTTCTTGTGCCTCCTTGACATAATGTGGATTCTGACCTTGTTGTGCTGCTCGCTCCTCGGGAGCATCTGGTACATAATCCGTTGAGGGTGGCGCCCTACCATCTTCGGGCAGAGGGGTAGCAACGTATTGTCTGGCCGGAGCGGCAGATCCGTTGAAGGAGTTTAACATGCTAACGATCCGCCTAGCGGTATACATCCCCAGATCAAGGTACTGCATCACACCTAGAGTAGAGTGGGCATTCTCGGGGAGAGCCAAGACTGCACGGAGCAAACGCTCGGTGTTCTTGTCCGGTCGCTCCGGGGGAAAGTTCATGTTATTCACTACCTCGATGTAAGCAAGGACCTCCTTGGCCTTCCCAACGTCCCGTTCGGGCAGATGCATGAACACCTCGGCCAGGCGCAGCCCCTGACGAGTGTAATTGGGGTTACCAAGGGTGGCCAATAGGACGTCACGGGAGAGTACCTCATATGCCTGGAAGGTACCGTCGTCGAGGGACTCTATATCGATCATCTCCTTGGTCTGAAGATACTCGGTCACATCGTCCAGGGCGTCGAAGGGGAGTCCACATTCCTTGAAAGCCTCCTCACGAGTCACTCTCCTGTTCTGACGGTACTCAAACTCCAGCACCTTGGCCGCATATATGCAGATCTCCCTCTCTTTTAACCGGCGTTCCAGGACCTCATTGGTCTCCTTGGCCGACTCCAGGTCGGGATCCAGTTCAAGGGCCTTATCGATGGCCCGCTTGGCCTGATCGAGCTTGTCCATGCGCATGAGAATGCGCCCCTTGCCACTCCAGGCATACTTGTCATGGTTCGCGTTGGCCAAGACTGTGTCAAAGCAGCGGAGGGCCTCCTCATCTTCCTCCAGCTTCTCCAGCAGAGCAGCCTTGTTTAGCCATGCCCTGTTATTGGTATTATCAATAGCAAGGGAGCGGTCTAGAGAGTCTACCGCCTCTCCCAGTCGCCCCATCTTGGCCTGAACTATGCCGATACGCATCCATAGAATTGCATCCTCTCCCATATTGGCCGCCTGGACGTAAGATTCGAGGGCCTCCTCAAGACGCCCCAGCTCTTCCTCTACATGTCCCTTGGAACGTAACATCGCCGCGGTGCCAGCACCCAAATCCAAGGCTCGGGAGTAGCTCTCTGTAGCCCCGTATTTGTCACCTAATTTGTAGAGTACATTGCCCCTGTACTTCCATGCCTGGCCATTATTGTCGTCGATTTCAATCGCCTGATCCAGCGCGATCAATGCGTCCTCATATTTTCCCTGAGATGCCAGGGCACGGCCCCGATTCACCAAGAAAGAAGAGTTGCCGGGATCGGCCTCTATTGCCCTATTGAAGGCGTCCAACGCCCCCAATGGATCCTCGCACATCAGCAGGGCACAGCCCTTATTGTTTAACATTGTTGAATCGGCGGGATCGTTCCTCCACCCCTGGTCAAAAGCTTGGACGGCCTGAGCATATTGTCCCAAATGCATGAGGGCAAACCCTAGCTTATTCAGCACGGCACGGTCTTCGGGGTCAGACTTCAGGGCATAGTCATACTCAACGGCGGCTTCTTCCAACCGGCCCAGGGCGGAGAGGGCATCCCCTCGATCGGCGTGAGCATCCTTGCTGAGGGGATCGATCTGAAGCAGTAAGTCACAGATCTCGATCACGCCCTCGTGATCGCCCTTGTTGATGAGTACTTCCTTCTTGCGCTCCAGTGCTTCCTGATCACGAGGTTCGACGTCGAGGACGCAATCATATGTCCTGATAGCGTCGTCAGCCCTACCGATTCCTTGATAGGCGGCCGCCTTGTCCATGATCGCCCCCTTATTTCTAGGGTCAAGCCGAAGTATCTGGTTCGCTATATCGACTACATCTTCGTTGCGCCCGAGAGCCTTGAGGGCCTCCTTCAGGGCATTGAGGATCTCAAGATCCTTTTGGCCCAAGGCGATGACCCGGTCAAAGGTATTGGCCGCTTCAGCGTGCAGACCCACCTTAAGGAGGGAGTGGCCCCTCTGGACATGGGCGAAAACGTTCCCCTCATCCAACACAATGGCTCGCTCAAAGCACTCAATTGCCTGGCTGTGCTTCTCCAACACGGCCAGCGCGACACCTTTGCTGATCCAGATATTGAAATCCTTGGGATCCAGTTCGAGTGCCTGACCATACGATACCACGGCTTCCTCATGACGATTATCGGCGACCAGTGCGAGGCCACGGGACCACCACAGCAGTCGGTTGTCAGGGTCAAGAGAAATTGCCTTGGCCAGAGCCTCGGCCGCCTCGGCAAAGCGGTCCAGCGCATAGAGTGAGTCGCCTTTCAGCCTCCAGAAGTCAGGATCTTCAGGAAAGAGTTGAGTTCCTGCAATGGCCTTATTGAATGATTCCTCATACTTCCCCTGAGAGTGCAACACAAGGGTGAGGTCACGAAGGGCATCCTGATTGCCGGGCTCGAGCTCAAGGGCATCCTGATATGTCTTAACGGCCTCTTCCTTCCTACCCAGACTGTTAAGGGCCACTCCCATGTCCACGAGGGAAGTGGCGTTCTTGGGATCCAACTTCATGATCTTTTCGCCCGTGGACAGGACCTCCTTGTCCTTTCCCAGGCCCTTGTACGACTCCTTCATGGCGATAAGGACGGCGAGCTCGTCGTGATAGATCTTCAATGCCTTATCCAGGACCTTTAGGGCATCCTGGAAGCGGCCGATCTCATTATAGGCCATACCAAGGGCATACATGGTCTCGGCATCATTGGGGCGCTGGGCGAGAAGGGCTTCACACTCCTTCACCGTATCCTCCGGGAGGCCAAGAGCGATGGTAGCGTCGCGGCGCATGGTCATTAGATCGGACTCCCGAGGGAACCGGGACAGTGCAAAGGCCACGGCATCTAGGGCCTCCCTGGGTTTGTTTGCCTTTAGAAGGGCCCCCACGTGAGCCTTTAGTGCGGGCAGATCTGGTTTAATGCTGACCACAAGCTTGGCCGCATCGGCAGCCTCCGCCCATTTGGAGCGCGCAGTGAGAACACGTAGATGACTTTCCGCGGCAGAAAGGTCCCTTGAATCCAGAGTCAGGGCCGTGGCATAGACCTTCTCTGCCTCTTCCAACCTATCTAGCTTCTCGAGGATGTCTCCGACCTCGAGCCATGCTTCCTTACGGTCCACATCAGCCCGGAGAGCCTCCTTATAGAAGCCCACAGAGGCCTCTAGCTCTCCCTTGTTCCGCAGCGCCTGAGCCTTGCCCAGGTTCGCTTCGTATGATGTGGGATCGATCTCGAGGGCAGAATCGTAGACGGCGGATGCGTCATCCCAACGGCCCGCCTCCATCATGATGCTTCCCTTGACCAGTAACACATCGGTGTTTTGATGTCCCTGAGCAACGATTTCGTCAAGGACCTTGACCGCTTCATCATACCGCTTGGCCTTTAGGAAAAGCTCTGCCTTGTGCAGGGTCCATAAATAGAAGTCATCTTTGGCGATGAGTAAGTCTACTATATCCAAATCCGAGGGATCGAGCTCAGCAGCCTTCTTAAGAGACAGGATGGCATCTGGCATCATGTCGGCCATCTCGAGGACCCTGGCCTTCTCAAGGTGTAGGGATTTATCCAATGGACGGAGCTCGATGGCGTCATCCAATAGGGCAAGGGCTTCGGGGAATGAGTCTTGAGCTGAGAGAACGTTTGCCTTGGCAGCCATGGCAGGAGGGTAGTGCTCATGCAACGTTAGTGCCCTTTCTGCCGACAGAAGGGCATCGTCCAGCCGACCTGCCTTGAACTGGACTCGGCTTAGAGATGCTAGAGCATCGGCAAAGTCACGGGCATGAGGGCTCTTCTTCTGGAGGTCCACGAATAATATTTCCCTAGCCTTATCTAGCTCGTCGTAGACTTCCTGATCCAGGGCTTGGGTCAAACGCAGTTCAGCGCTCTCAATAAGCTTCCTGGCCCTATAGAGTCCCCTGAGCTCCCTATCGCGGAGCGATTCTAAGAATCCCATCCCAACACCTTGCTGTCTGCTAATCGCCATTGTTACACAAAAAGCTTTTCTCGTAGGGCGATAAAAATGCAATGTGGCATCATGCCGTCAGACAGAGCTCCGCTTTATCTTTAT
The DNA here is from genome assembly GCA_012519255.1 of Methanobacteriota archaeon. Lineage (GTDB taxonomy): Archaea > Thermoplasmatota > Thermoplasmata > Methanomassiliicoccales > Methanomassiliicoccaceae > DTU008. The sequence continues at coordinate 30,811 of JAAYQQ010000116.1, forward strand.
GAAATAGCATATAGATGGGGATCTACAGAAAATGGTGGGATGTTGTAGCAAAACATTATATATTCAATAACATAATTACCGAATGCGTCTGACATAGGTCGGACAAACACTTTAAGATGGGATGCAAACTTGATCGGCTACGTGCCGGAACAAGTAATGGACCTCTTTCTCATTCCGACAAAGGATGAGTTCAAACGTCCCTGGCTGCCTGAAAGGCCTTATCTTAATCATAAGTGCGAGGATGGCATGCTTTGCAGGCGCGAGGATTCGCCTCTGATCTGATTGGGAAGAGTATGACCAGACGTCTGGGATGGGAGGGCGTCTGGCATTGTCCAGAACTTTACCGATCACGAGCTGTGGAGGAAGCATTGGATGGGAGTGCTTCCTCACCCCCTTTATCCTTCTATGTTGCTTGATACATCTGTGCCAGTGTGAACTAACCTCTCAATAATGCTTTTAAAGGGGGAGCGTGATAGGGTGCGCCGCGCAGGTGTAATCTAGCCTGGTTAGGATTTCAGCCTTCCAAGCTGAACGCCCGGGTTCGAATCCCGGCACCTGCACTTCTTTTCCCACCCATTCAAAATCTTATGAAGAATTGATGGTGATCGACTTACTGTATTCTGAGCTCAAGCCACATCCCAATTAGAAAGAGGGTAAAGAAAACTTAACAATTACAGACGATCTACCGGAACAGGGATGCGTGACCTGATAAAATAACCAAATGGGCTATTGCAAAAGAATATTGGGATAGAAAAAAGATTGGCGAGAGGGGTCGGGCAAACCCCTGTCTCACCTAGGGATGATATTTCATTGTCGGTATCGCAACGCACACCATAGGACTGATAGATTTCTTCCCAACCACAGTCATCTTCATCGGTATGCATCACACACCTCTAATATCGAGATACCTCGCCCCCCTTATATCCTAAACGGGGGGAGGTCACCGAATACCGATAATGCGCCTCGCCCATCTGGGTGCCCCTATTTGGGAGTGAAAGTGAAACTACTTGCGGCGACGTTTATGCCTCACTCGGACCGCTTCACCCCTTCGGCTGTCCTCCATCTCCGCCCCGGACATTACTGCTACGCCCACTCCCTCTACCTCTCCGTTGCGTAGCAGCACCGCCTCATCACCCGGCCGCAACCCGGGATCTGCGCCCTGCACACCTACAGCAAAAAGGCTTCCTGATAGGTTGAAATCACCCATCTTCACCCATCCCAGGCCGTGATCTCTAAGCTTCTCAGCCCCATCAAGGGTAAGGGACAGCATGCCTCTTTCTGGAGTAAGCATGGCTAGTTGGACCTTGCCGCTCATCACCTTTAGGTAAGGATATCTGCCTGTCACTGTGGCGTCATCGAGCAATATGCCAGCATCCTTTCCAAACTGATAACGGGCTATGGAACGGAGTGTTTCCACACGATCAATGGCCCGAGGAACCTTATCTATCTCAGAACAGGCTCGCTTTAGCTCGTCCCTTAGCCGATCCAGAGACGCCCTGCTTGTGGCACTCCCAACCGCAGTGGGGATTGCTTCCACGACCTCAGACACGAATTCGCTCTCTATCCCAAGATGATTAATGATTGTCGAGAAGCCAAGGCCAGCGGCATGGGCGACCAGTTCCTGCACCATCCCGCGCTCCTCGCAGTCCCAATCACCCGTCACCGGAATATCGTACTGGGCAGCCGGATAGAATAGTTCAAGCTCCCGAGGCACCGCCCCCAATGGAGAGGTTATGATGAGCTCCTGTACAACACAGGAATTGGGAACAGAAAGCAACACTTCCTCGAACATCCGGTGACTCTTGGAAGTATAGTATGGCTTCTTTGCCGAGCAGGGGAGCAGAAGCAATATCTTCTTATGGGGCGCAGGAGCCCAGCGCTCCATTACTCGCCTTCTAAATCGCCAAACATCCGGACGGAATAGTGCCTGTTTGGTGTTGGCATAGAAGGCCGGCCCAACTAGCGATGTATGCGCTTCCTGGTGTTGATAGTGCTCACGGTCGAGAATGCGTAGGGCGGCCACTCCCCAGGGGGTGGCATGAGCACGAGTCTCCACAAGCTCTCGGAGACGGCCGATCTTGATCATGTGACGGATTAATTGTAGTTCCTTCCAGGCCGCATCTAGGTTATGCCCCACCGCTTCCTCCGGAGAGGATACCAGCCAAGAAGCTTCATCCGCGCCAAACGAGCCTTCTGGGAGGAGAACTCGACCCCGTGAACCCTGATAGATCAATAGAGAAGAGTCGAGCAGGTCGACGCCCATGTAGATGAGAAGGGCAAGATTGGATGGATCCATGATGCCAGGAGCATAGATCAGCCGATTGTAGCCCACCGCGCGGCGCAGTGATACTATCGCATCTACGAATCCTCGGGCATCCCGCCAGAACTCGAAGGCGTTGCTCAGTACAAAGACCTCTTCCGGCCGGGAGCGCAGGTCAGATGGTGACCCTCTCACGATGATGGCGCCAGAGGCATCCTCCCAGGAGGATTCCCCCCTCTGGTAGGACAATGGTGGATTGATTCCTTCCGGCATAATGAATGCCGTTTTACCATCGATTAGCGCGTGAAGGCCGCCTTCCTGCCGGACCAGGGTGGACTCGGCATAGGGAGGGGCTGGGTGAAGGGTAGAAGAGTAGAATAGAATATTTGGAAGCATGACCCTGGAGCCCTCAAACGTCCATTGGACGGTCCGGGCAAGGCCAGCACGGTCTGTGACCTCGAGCATATCATGGCCATACCAATAAAGGTAATAAAAGGATATGGAAAGTGACCTTCAGAAAGTGGTCACGAGCTGATGCTGGGCAATGATATCTCGCGCCTCTGCCCAGGAGATCATATTCACATCCTCCAGGATATCGATATTCTCAACCCTGGCATGGAGGTCCTCTTCCACACAATAGACAGACGCCCCCATATCCAGAAGGTCCTGGAGAGCCTCGAGATTGGACGGCATGCCCAGAGCTCCTGGCCCCTGATCAGCCACTGCATTCAGTGTGCCATCCCCAATGAGCATGACCGAGGCCTGCGGCACCAGGCCACTGACCAGGACGCCGAGGGCCAATCTCATACCTGCAAAGGCATCCTCGCCCCCATATGGTTGCTTGGAGATTAATGTGAGAAGACTGTTAGCCATCTTATCACCTCGCCAGGGTTACCATGCGGTCGCTCTCCGACACAAACCGAGAGAGGTCATTGGTGATGCTTCCGATCACGGTTCCCTTTATCTCTTCCCCCCGCTTGATGCCGCGGGCGCTGGTACATGTGCTACATACTATTACTTCAGCCCCGTGGGCGACCAGCTCGGCGGTTAGCTCACCCACATTGGGGAAGCGCTTGGGGTCCTGCCCTTCCTTGATCAAAGTGACCCCCTCTCCGTAACCGAAGATCTTGACATTATGGCCCTTGTCCAAGGCGGCTTTGGCCAGCTTGACTGCCACGTTGGTATCCATGTTCATCATGGTGCCTGAACGTATCTGTATGGTGAGAGTTCCCATTTTTATCCACTCATAGTGTTATGGTCAGGTCGTAGTCCTGCATTATCAGATCAACCGCCTGCGGATAGTCGATCTCCTGAAATTCCGGACACATCTTCCCCTTGAAGCCACGAGCCTCTAGGTCGTCGCTCATCACATAGATCTCATCTGCCACGTCCATCAACTCCTCCCCCTTCTCTCTACAGACTGAAAAGAGAGTGGCATCCTGGAAAAGGAGAATTCCCACTCTGTCATCCCCTCCCAGGGCAGCCAGCGCATCTAGACTTCGATACTCGTATGGCGATTTTAACAGTATGAATAATTTAGAAGGCAACTTAAGTCCACCTCAGCCGATGAAGTACTGCATATCAGTGTCTGCAGCAATGTTGAGGAAACCAGAAGCTCCCAACACCTTTACTCCTTCGCACATAACCTCTAGTGGCATATTCATCAGGGCCATGGTAGTGCTGCAGGCATAAAGATTAACTCCCAGATCCCTGGCAGTATTGAGCTGCTCGGCAAAGTTCTCCACTCCTCCCCTGGCCATCTTCTTGGCGAACATGCCTGTGAACAAACGATACATACCTGGCAACTTGGGCTTCGCTCCCTTCTTGAGAAGGTTAAGTCCAAAGAACGTGAAGAATATATGAACCTCCATTCCCATGGCAGCAGCGGTGTTGCCGATGAACATTGCCATCATGCCCTTATCAAAAGTGCCTTCCGACACAACGATTGCTAGCTTTTTTGTTTCATCCATTTGAACCGGCCTCCTGCGTCTTGGTGACTTGCGTCCCTATCCTGGCATTTTGTCGAGCGCCCTCCCGATGATGGCATCATAGTTCTGCCGCTCTCTGCACATCATTTTAGCTTCCTGATCCGATAGGAGAATACACCTCCGGACTCCTTGGCCTCGACGAGCTGATTGCCTGTCCTCTGACACCATGACGGGACATCTTCCCTGGAGCCGACGTCATCAGAGAGAAGTTCCAGCTCATCGCCGACCTTCATCGTCCTCATCTTCTTTGCCAGTTGCACTATCGGCATAGGACACATCATGCCCTTGCAATCCAGTACTTCTACCATACTCCCACTTCCTCGGTTATGCACGGTTGTGCATTAATTATATATAACCGCTACCTTATAATACTTATCTATAGGCGCCTAGGCGCATAAGCGCGAGGGGAGCGGAATGCGGACTCAAGTGTCATTCACTAACATATCCAACTGTAAAGATATTGTTCAGTGCGCCTTCTCATTAAATGATTTTGAGATTGAGGTATATAAGGGGACTCTTGCCCACGGCCCAATAAGGGCGGATGATCTGGCGGATAAAATGGGGCGGGACCGCTCCACAGTGTATAGGGCACTGCAGCGTCTGCTCACTTGCGGGATGTGTTATCGAGAGACTCGCTCCCTACGCAAAGGCGGATATTATCATGTGTACATGAGCATCAGCAAAGAGGAACTACGAAAGAAATTGATATCATGCGTGGAGGAATGGAATATGCGTATGCAGAAGGCCCTCTCCCATTTTGATGAAGATATCTGATTATCGTAATCTCATGATCTTTTGCGTGCATCGTCCCCACCTTGCTGGAGCAGCTATTAATAGGCCTCTTTGTTATTCTTGAGCGAGTGCCATGAGCTTAAAAGGCAAAGACGTGGTCTCGATCCGGGACCTCTCTCGGGAACAGATTGAACAGGTGATGGACCTAGCGCAGAAGCTAGTACCATATGCCAAGGGCGAGATGACTACCAAGGCTATGGAGGGGAAGATCATGGGAAACCTATTCTTCGAACCATCCACCCGGACAAGGCTTTCCTTCGAGAGCGCCATGGTTCGCCTGGGTGGAAGATTCGTTGAGATCGCCCACCCCACAAGTTCTTCAGTGGTCAAGGGCGAGACCCTTGCTGACACCGTACGCATGGTAGAAGGCTACGCAGATGCAATCGTGTTGCGGCACCCTCACGAAGGAGCGGCCAGACTCGCCGCGAAATATAGCTCAAAACCGGTCATCAATGCCGGGGACGGAGCAGGCCAGCATCCTACCCAGACGCTCCTGGATATGTTCACTATCCAGCAAGAGGCGGGTGCCATCGCCGGGAAGAATGTCGTCATTGTGGGCGATCTTAAGTACGGTCGCACAGCACATTCCTTGGCCGAAGCTCTGGGCATGTTCGGCGCGGAGCTCACTTTCGTTGCGCCACCGCTCCTGCAAATGCCTAAGGAGACCCTCAATCAACTCGAGAGTGCTGGCATCAAGCCCAAATTATTCTCTGATCTCAAAGATGTCATATCCGAGGCAGATGTATTGTATGTTACAAGGATCCAAAGGGAACGCTTTCCCGATCCATCAGAGTACCTAAAAGTGGCTGGTTCCTACCGCGTGGACAATGCTCTACTTCACGAGGCCAAGAAAGACCTTGTGATCATGCACCCCCTTCCAAGGGTCGATGAGATCGCCCCAGAGGTGGACTATACGGAGAATGCCAGATACTTCCAGCAGGCGTTCAATGGCGTTCCCGTCCGAATGGCGCTGATCATGCTAGTCCTGGGAGGTGAGCTGTAAATGAAGGATTTTCGCGTCACACCCATCCGCAACGGTACTGTTATAGATCATATCAACTGCGGACGAGCGCTCAAGGTGCTGCGCATCATCGGCATTACCGAGAGTGTGCGATCGACCGTGTCCATTCTCCTTCATGTGCCCTCGAAGAAGGATGGTTGGAAGGATGTCATTAAGATAGAAGATAGAGAGCTCGATTCCAGAGAAGTGGATAAGATATCACTTATCGCTCCCCGGGCAACTATCAATATCATACGCGACTTTAATGTCGCTCAGAAAACCCAGGTCAAGATGCCTGAGATAGTCAAGGGCATAGTGCGATGCGGGAACCCCAATTGCATCACCAACATGAACGAACCCGTCGAGACGGAATTTGTGGTGGAAGCGAAGAAGCCATTGGTGCTGCGTTGCCTATATTGTGACCGCATCCAGGAAGATGTGGCCGATCGATTGATCTGACCCCCGATACGCCAGCGGCCGGACGATGGGCTCCTCTTCGAATAAAATCATTAAATGGGCCTGCAAAGCGGTAATGTTATGATCACAGGCGCATAGAACATTAAGTCGTATCGAGAGAAGTACTTCCTTCAAAGAACAAACCATTTGTCGGATACCTCACCTCAGCCAAACCAACCTCTCCCTCGCTGTGGTGACGACCTGGTTCATTGACTCGAGTATCTTGGAATCCTCTACCTCACTGTTCACCGTAGCCACTATCAATAGGCTGGACGAGAGTTCGGTGATGAACAATTTGGTATTCCTGAAGACTGCCAAAACATAGTCGATCTTGTCTCTGAATACGTCTTTCTTTGTAGCCTCAGCGGCCGAGAACATGATAGCGGCCATGGCCGAGAAGGTCTCTGCCCGGGCAGATGAGGCAGCTCTTCCAGCGACCATTAACCCCGTCTTTGAGACGATGGAAACGCTCTGAATGCTCTGAACCTGAGGAAACTCTCCATGAATGATATCCTCAAGGATGTTCTCGACAGACTTGGCGTCCTGCAAAGTTTTTCCTCCAAACCTTCAGATTAACTGAAGCAGGGATAAATAAGCGGTGATATGGTTAAATCCTTTCTCTTGGGCCAAACGCGGTCATCACGCATGGACTCGCTGAGGCGGGGCGAGTATGGCGGCATGGTCTCTTTTATATGGGAAGCTCATGTGGTGAGGCGTATTGTTGGAAGATAGACCATGACGCGAGTGTATATCCTCACCGGGATGCCAGGGGCAGGTAAGGAAGAGTTTGTCAAAGTGGCCCAGGAGAATGGATATAAAGTTGTGAGGATGGGCGACGTTGTCAGGGAAGAAGCACCCCGCCGGGGAATCGCCATGTCCGATCAGGATGTGGGCGGTTTCGCCTCATCGGAACGTAAGAAGCATGGGCCAGGAATCTGGGCGACTCGCTGCATTCCCTTGATCGGAGATGATGATACTGTCATTGACGGCTCCCGCAGCACCTTCGAATTCAACGTGTTTCGGAAGACGCTGGGCGATAAGGTACGTCTGGTGGCCATCCATGCTTCCCCCTCTCTGCGTTTCGAGCGATTGAAGCGACGCAACCGCTTCGATGCCCCTCGGACAGAAGAGGAGTTTCGGCAAAGGGACGAACGAGGGAAGGGATGGGGATTGGGCGATCTTATAGTCAAGGCCGAACTGATAATTATTAACGAAGGAACTCTTGAGGAGTTTTACGATAAGGTAAGGGAGGTGCTGAACGAAGCATGGTGAACTTCAAGATAATAGGAATCTGTAAGCAAGAAGCCCTCTCAATAGTGCCCACTGAAGATGTCAGATATGATCTAGAGAGAATGACCGAACTTCTATCCCAGGCCGGGCATGACGTCAATGATCAAGGCCTTATGGTGACGGTCTCCAGCAATGGTCACACCGTGACTATCTACACCAACGGCCGTATGCTCATAACTGGGGTTAGCACCAAGGAAGAAGCGGCCCAAATCGCCACCTCATTATACGACACTGCGGAACCTTCCCGAGAATCGGTCGCAGACAGAGCGCAACCACCTTTGGATTATTCCGACATGGATGAATCCTTTTGATGATTATCTGCCCGGCTCAAAGGAATCCTGAACCTGTCATTCAGGTGCATTATGGGCGCATTTCACATCCCATCCAGGTATCTTGGGAGTATTCCTTGGCCCCCTATCAGCGACTCTACAAAACTCATGATCTCTGTAAGGATGTAAACATATGGCGCCCCGATGTGGGAGGTCATCAATATCCTTGTTTGAGGGCCTTTGGTATGGACATTGCAGCACTATTGTCGCGATAGAAAGCAGACACCCCATCAGTACGATAGCTCCATATCATGCCTGATGTCCCACGTGGGCCAAACGTGCCCAGTATCATCTTCTTCACAGAGATACTTCTATCCATACTGATTTATATAAGAAAGAACGCCATCGTCGGTAATGGGTATTTGCCATTCACAACGACCGCAAACTCCTCACCTATCCAAACTATTGGTTGAAATTGACCGCGAGTGGTCTGAATCTGTGCCCGACTCAGGCAACAATATATTCGTTGGCCAGGGAACACTTCATGGGCGAGATATTCACAGATCTGGGAGGAATTAACCTGGGCGAAAGGATAACTTTGCTGGGGCAAGGCAATAGGCCAAAGGGGCGGGGTAGGAGAGTTTCGTTTCCATCTCCCAACATAAATATGAGGTTATTCTCATGTCCTATCCTATGATTGACCTGGAAAGTCTGGCCATAGTTTTTCTACTATGCATTGTGCTCGCCATCCTTTCCTATCAATTCGGTCTGCTCACTGCCAGCGGAGCCGTTTCATCCTTTGCTGTGGGAATGATAATAGGTGGCCTAGGCTCCATCGGCTGGCTGGTCACGCTTATTGTGTTTACATTCATGGGTTTCTTCGTGACCAAGTTCCGTTTCCAACTCAAGGAGAAGCGCGGACTGCAGGAGGGGAAAAAGGGAGAACGCACCTATCGCAACGTCCTGGCCAACGGCCTCATCCCTACCATTGTGGCCGTGCTAGCGTTCACGCTGGGTGAACAGGATGCCGAGCTTGCCGGACTTGCCTTCATCTCCGCCATCAGCGTTGCCGCATCCGACACCGCCGCCAGCGAGCTGGGGGTACTCTCCCCTAAAGCCTATTTGATCACCACTGGCCGCAGGGTACCCCCGGGGACGGATGGAGGAGTTTCCGCTCTTGGCACAGCAAGCTGCATCCTTGCGGCGGCAGTGGCGTCACTGACGGGTTGGATCATTATCTTCCCCCACAACATCCTTGATCCATTATTGCTCATCCCAGTGACCATGGGCGTTACGGGATGCATGATCGATAGCGTCATAGGGGCCACGCTGGAAAGGCGAGGATACGTTACTAAATTGGGCAATAATATGATCTCCATGGCCATAGGGGCCCTCCTTGCCGCCATCATATATCTCGCCCTTGTCTAATCCAGGATTGGCGAAGGGAGAGATATAGAAATGATTAAATATGACCGTTCCTTTCACGAACTTGGTATGACGGCCACAGCGGCGGGGATACACCCGGTCCCATCCGAACCCGGAA
>JAAYQQ010000117.1 GCA_012519255.1 Methanobacteriota archaeon
CCCCACCACTCGGAACACCAATGCTCTAGGGCGAGGGTGATCAGCACCCATGCCGCCGATGTTGGTCAGGTTTTGCATATGTCTCTCCAGGGTATGACCGGATGGCTTTGTCCCGGCATCGGGGCGCAGACCCCTTGTGGACCAGATGGTCGTGTTGTCTGACCCGGGGGGCGTCAAGAACATACTCTACCGCACGGAGAAGAGGTCAGCGAGCCCGGAGAAGTGTACATGGTTGCAGAACGAGAAGATCGATAATTGCCAGGTCGACAGGCTGGACATGATATTGGCGATGGCAGATTGGTGAAATCTCTTTGGATCTTCAATTTACTGACTGCCGTGTAGCGGGTGCGGATAGATCCCCCTTTTTAATTGATGACTTGCCAACCTGCACCTTTTAGTGATTAATTGATATTTCATCGTGGGGCGGGCCTTGATGAATGGGCACGGCGAAAGATGCGGCCATCCACGGCCTATGGATGAGGGCTTGCCCGATCTCATCCGCCCGTGGTTGGTGTCTCCTCTTCGCCTTCGGCACCGGGTTTGGCCAGTTTGATATATATGTTGGGCGCCAACCCAACCTCGATATCACGTCTATCCAGGAACTCGCCAACTGGTCCAAGCGCGTCCCTGAGCTTCCAGAGGATGGACAGGAATCTCGCCATGTTATCGGCCTTATGTGCCTGCTTCAAGGCCTCGGCGATAAGCTCCCGGTTGAATAGATTATATGAGCGCTCCAGACAATCCATCGCGCCTTCCGTGTTGGAAAGGAGATGCTCGCTATCGATCCTTAGATACGCGGTGTTCCATCGACCGCTGGATTCGATGGAGGCGATCGATGAGTTGCCTGTCATTACGATGGCCGGCATATCTGATAATTTGAATTGTTTGGTCAAGAAATTATAGTTTGGATCGTCCAGGCCCCAAAAACCCACGAATAGATTATTGCCGGTCTCCTCTCCCCATCTGGTCAGCTCCTTCTCTAGGGCCTCGTACCGCTCATGGCCGGGGAAATAGAAGAGATAGACGTTGCAGTTGTCGGGCACATCCCTCTTCAGATGCACACTTGGGACTGCAGCCACCATTTTGATGCCCAATTGGCCCTCCTCGGATGATTCATGCACAAGGACTATGTCCGCCATGATTTCATAGTCAAACCCCTCGGTATATGCAGTTTCCGGTGGAGGCGGCAGACCTCTAAATAGTGGGCATTATGGGTCTGGGAGTAACCGTTCTTGAGCGATGTGCCGAAGCCCGGCGGGGTCATTCAACTCGATTAAGCGGTGCGGGATAGGGTGGCTGCGAACTCCTCGACCTTCTTCTCCCAGCCTTCCTCCAACGGCCCCTTCATCCCGATCACGTGAACCTTCATCGATGACACCTTGGCCAGACCCTTGGATGCGAGGAGCTCGTCCATGATGGGCTGGATGCGCTGCCACCTTGCTATCTCCTCCGGCGTGGGCATCTTGCCGGTCTTCCTGTCCGGTTGAGGGGCGCCCTCTGTGCTGAAGATGGCGTACCTGGTTCCCCGCGGCAAGCTCACCTTCTTCAGGAAGCGCTGCA
>JAAYQQ010000118.1 GCA_012519255.1 Methanobacteriota archaeon
CAGAGCAACCTCATCATCCGTGACGTCATCCGCGACCTGAACTCGGAGGAGGTGACCGTCTTCCTTACCACCCATAACATCGAGGAGGCCAACCTCATCTGCGACCGGGTGGCCATCATCAACAAGGGCCGCATCGCCGCAATCGACGCCCCGGAGAAACTCAAGGGCACGATCCAGAGCGTGCAATCGGTTGAGGTCGCATTTGACCGGACCTCTCCCGAGCTGGCAGAAGAGATGGCGCGCCTGGCCAGGGTCAGCGAGGTCCGGAAGGAGGGAGATAAGTTCCGGCTATTCAGCGAGGACCCCTCACTGGTCATCGCCCAGCTCACCGAATACGCGAACGAACATGGCAACCGTATCGTCAGCCTGAACACCTATGGCCCGAGCCTTGAGGATGTCTTCATCAAGCTCACCGGTCTGGAGGTGCATATCAAGGAGGCGAGGGCGGTTGAGTGAGGTCGGGCGGCATCATCAGGCCATGGTGGAGCTCAAGGCAGTCTGGGCCATCGCCAAGAAGGACATGATGATCTACTACATCAAACCGAACATTATCGTCTCGGGGATGCTTTTCCCACTGTTCATGTTCCTGGCGTTCTCGGTCGGCAACACCGCCGGGCCATCAGTCATGATCTCCGGGCTCATCGCCATCACCATATTGTTCTCTGCGTCCTCGATCGAGCCGGTATCCATCCCGATCGAGAGGCGGACCAAGACCTTCGATCGGTTGCTTTCGGCGCCAGTGTCCCTCAACGCCCTGGTCATCGGTGAGAGCCTGAGTGGATTCCTGTACAGCCTGGGCATCGCCCTCGTTCCCCTCATCGCGGGCATCCTGTTCTTTGGGACTATGATGGTGAACATTCTGCCCCTGCTCCTTGGCCTTTTGCTCACCTCCTTTTGCATCGCCTCCATGGGCACACTGTTCGCTGCCTACCCGACCGAGAGCCCGGGGGACATCATGTCCATGCTCAACGTCGTCCGGCTCCCGCTGGTCTTCATCTCTGGAGTCTTCATCCCTCTGGCGACCATACCGCCGGTGGCCCGGGTCATAACCTACCTCTCCCCGCTCACCTACGGCTATGATCTGATATTCCTTGCCTACTCTGGAACGTCGCATTTCGACCCCATCGTCGACCTGATAATGCTCCTGGCATTCATCCTGGCCTTCCAGCTCCTGGCCAATCGCCTATACAGGAAGTACAACGCCTAGATGCCCGCGATGAAAGAGACCCTCTGAAACTTCCCCTATCGTCCCGACCTGTCCGAGAAGTCGGGGCGCTCGCCCAAAGGCATCATCGTCCCCGCCCGGTTCCCCCAGGCGATGGCCCCCCGTTCACCTGGCCATCACTCTCATCGCCAGCGGGGTTAGGAGCTCGATCTCCGCCACGAGCCTCGTTATGGCCCCCGCCGCATCCCTGCCCAGATCTACCCGAAGTATCCTCCTCCCACGTTCCGTCAATACTCGATAGTCTCCGATAGAGGATGCGTGGACCAGCTCTCCGAAGGTATACCTCGTCCCCGGCACCTCCAGGTCGTTTCCCGTCTGCTCGATGAGCTGCAGAAACAGACCAGTGTTGGGGCCCCCCTTGTGAAGCTGCCCGGTGGAATGCAGGAACTGCGGGCCATGGTCGAGGGCTGTGGCGAGGTTCAGGTCGTAAAGGATCTCACTGCGCAGTTGTTGCAATCCATCCGACACCTCGTCATCGGGCCCCAGGTAGGCCTGGATAGAAATGTAGTCGCCCCGCCTGGCCTGGGACAGCCATTCCCTCAAGGCATTCCGCAGCTCATCCGGATCATTGATGGATGCGGCCTCCACATCCCCGGGCGTCCCCTCCTCCGACCTGCCGTCGACCACCATCTTCTTGACCATATCTTTCGTCATCTGCACATCGGGTTGATTGAAGGGATGGATCCCCAGCACCGTGGCGGCCGATGCCACTGCCAGTTCCAGATCGAAGATGGCGCCGCCCAGGTCGAGTTTGTCCTCCAGCATCATTTGGACCGTGGGATGTCCGGCATCCTCCAGCCTTTCCATCCGCTCCTCGACCTCGTCCCCCTCTCCCCGAACGCTCAGGCCGATGAAAAAACGGTCTGGGAGATACGACGAAGGTTCTAGCGGAGGCTCGCCGGTAATGGGCACCATGCCCCTCCCATCCTTGCCAGTGCTCTCGGCGATGAGTTGTTCGATCCATGAGGGAAAGCTGCGGACCGATGGTGACGATATGAACGTGACCTTGTCCCTTCCAGAGATCGCCAGCTCGCCCAGTGCTGACCCGAGGACAAGGCCGTCGACCTCCCCGGGCGTTTTTGTGAACATGTCATTCACACGCATGAACGACCTATCGAGCAGTCCTTTCACGTCGACGCCGATCAACGCCGCAGGAACCAACCCGAATGCCGTCAGCGCGGAGTAGCGGCCGCCGACATCGGGCGTGGCCACGAAGAGACGCCGGAACCCCCTTTCCGACGCCAACCGCGCCAGGGGAGTGCCCTGGTCAGTGATGGCAATGAAGTGATGCCCCCTATTGTCTCCGGCGGACAGCATCTCTTCCCAGAAGTACCTGAAGAGCGACATTGTCTCCAGGGTGGCGCCGGACTTGCTCGAGACTATGAAGAGAGTTGTGCGAGGGTCCATGAGCCTCCGGACCCCTCTCACGGCACCGGGATGAACATCATCAAGAACGGTGAGAGCAGGATATCCCGGCGCATTTCCAAAGATTCCTTGGAACACTGCCGGGGCGAGGCTTGAGCCGCCCATTCCCAGCAGGACCACGTCGGTCATGCCTTCCTCCCGTATCTGTCGGGCCATGTCTACATAATCATCGAGCTGGGAACGCATCGTTTCCCCAAGGGATAGCCAGCCGAGCCGGTCCACGATCTCCGGCATCGGTTCCGGGAACCACAGGGTGGGGTCTCGTTCCCACAGTCTTTGAATGAATTCCATCGATTCCCATTGCTCAAGCCTAGCATCGACCATGTCCCAATATGCGCCCAGATTGAAGATCGCGGCATCACCCCCTCTGACAGCTATGCCCCGCCACCTCCCATCTAGTTTGGACCTGGGCATAATAAAGTGTTTGGGCATCGCACGGCGGTCCGCAAGCACCCCCCGGTCGCATGCGCGGGGACACCGGCGGGAGGCG
>JAAYQQ010000119.1 GCA_012519255.1 Methanobacteriota archaeon
GGAACTTTGCCGCCACTCTAATACGAGCGTCGGTCTGCTTTACATCCATTACATAGAGCCCGTCCGACCTAACTTTGAATATGAACTTCTTCATGTCGGCGCTCTTCTGCTGAGTACCGATGTGGACTCCAGAGGTAAGATATACGTCCTCAGGTACCAGGAGATCGGCATTATTTTCTTCGTCCATAAAAACCCTCACTCTTCTCTTTTCACCGTGATAGGGAGCACGTCCCTTTCGAATTCAAGCATGGCGATCTCGACAGGGTCAATCATATCCTCCGGAATGTCGATCAGAACGGGCGCTCCCAAGGAGATCTGCAAAGAACGGGCCCCGATGATCCGCGCCTTCTCAAATCTAGTATATTTCATACCTTCACCATACGGAATGGCCTGATATTGGCAGTTCGCTTATAAACCTTTTGTAAGGACCCAAAATCGACGTCCAGATGTCTCGATGTCATGCAAATCGTTCTCTCTTTTGCGCATCACCATATCCTAGTTTGTGGTTGTGACTAGGGTTTGGATGCTACTCGGATGATGGAAGTTACTCTTAACCTTTGCCTAATACGAGGCGGTAGAGAAGCAACTCCAATCGCTTCCACGAGTTCATGGTCATTATGTGAAGAATGTTGTTGATTATTTCCTGCTCCGGCACCGCCATCCGCCAATAATATGATCTCCAGGAGCTGAAAGATCAACGAACGTCCTGACCTTGAATGCCATACATTACCAATCAATGACTCGTGTAAGGTATATTCAATGGTCCTTCCCCCATAAATAAACTCATCCTTCGCCTGGCTGAACGATATAAGCGATCCATGAGCGCCTTGGGGGCCACTGTTGACCATCTGGGAAGGCGAGCTTGGGGTCCACCTTCATCGGGACAGCTTTCCCTGCATGTATGGCACCAGGCCGCCCTCGTCCAGGATTTTCAACAGGAAAGGAGGTAGCGGATCAAAACGCACACACCTCCCATATCGGGGAAGTCGAATGAGTCCCTCGGAGAAGTCGATCTCTATTTCATCGCCACCCTCCACCAAGCCTACTGCCTCACTGCACACAATCGTGGGAAGGCCTACATTGATGGCGTTGCGATAGAAGATGCGTGCCACACTCTCCGCTATGATCGCGCCCACTCCGGCAGCCTTGAGGGCGAGAGGCGCCTGCTCCCGCGATGATCCACACCCAAAGTTGCGGCCGGCCACTATGATATCTCCAGTTCGTACAGACGCGGCGAAGCTGGGGTCGATATCTTCCATGGCATGCGCGGCCAGGTTATTAACATCATAATCATCGAGATAGCGTCCCGGGATGATGAGGTCAGTGTTGACATGGTCACCGTACTTCCAAACCTTTCCCCCGATCATTTCACACCCTCCTGGGATCGGTGATCTCTCCCCGAATGGCACTGGCTGCCACAGTGTCCGGCGAGGCCAGGAAGACCTCGGCGTTGGGAGAGCCCATGCGTCCCTTGAAGTTACGGTTGGTAGTGGATATGCAACGCTCTCCAGCAGCGAGGATGCCCTGGTGACCGCCCAGACACGGCCCGCATCCGGGATTCACTATTATCGCCCCTGATGAGGCCAGGGATGCGAGGATCCCTCTCTCTGCCGCTTCGATATAGATCTCCCGCGAGGCAGGTACTACAATGAAACGGACGTCCCGGTGGACCTTCTGACCACGCAGTAATGCCTCGGCCGCGGCGAGATCTTCCAGCCGACCATTGGTGCAGGAGCCAAGAACCGCCTGATCGACCCTGGTCCCTTCGACCTTGGTCACATCGCATACATTATCCACCTGGTGCGGGCAGGCCACTTGAGGCACGAGGTCCCCAACGTTTATTTCCACCCGCTCATCCGGCTCGGCGTCGACTCCGTGGTGCAACCAGGCATCCTTATCCCAGTCAGGGGCACGCCCGGCCAGCCATTCGGAAGTGGTATTGTCAGGGAAGCATACGCCAGCCTTAGCCCCCATCTCGATGCTCATATTGCTTAGTACCATGCGCGATGCGATAGACATGTGGTTTACGGTGTCGCCCACGAACTCTACGCACTTGTAATCGGCGCCATCAGCACCCAGGCGACCTATGATATGCAAGATCACATCCTTGGAGCGGATGTGTGGCCCGAGCTTTCCCTGGATACAGATGCGCATTGTCTCCGGCACCCTCATCCATATCTCCCCTGTCGCCCACACCGCAGCCATCTCAGTGGCCCCGATGCCAGTGGAGAATGCTCCCAACGCCCCATAGGTGGTGGTATGCGAGTCTGAGCCAACTATGAGCATGCCTGGGCGCACGTGTCCCTTCTCCGGGAGGACTTGATGACAAATTCCTTCCCTGAGATCATAGAAGTGTGGGAGATCCTGGGAACGAGCGAAGTTACGCACTTCCTTGTGAGACTCGGCAGTCTTGAGCGTGTTAGCAGGGATGCGGTGATCGAACAGTAACACCACCCTAGAAGGATCCCAGATCTTCTGGGCGCCGATCTCCCGGAACGAACCAAGCACGAGAGCGGCGTTCTCATGGGACATTGCCAGGTCTACCTTGGCCTGCACGATTTCACCCGTGCAGACTTCCTTACCACTAGCCCTGGACAGAACATTCTGTGCAAAAGTCATGGCCGCCATATCCCTGGCAAGCTCCATCTTGACATAAATCTATGTCGGAGTCGCCCCCGTAACAGAGGATGCGTTGGCCCCATGCAGATTTCCGGGTTGACTAACGGGCGATGAGTCGACATATTTTAAGAATGCCCAAGAACGTGACATATTCATAACACTGTTTGCAAAAACGCCTAATAGTTTCGTGCACCATCTGCGTTTGTCGAAGTGAGAGTTCGATAAACCTTTATATCGATTAATAATTCCTCTCAGTGTAGACATAGGAGAATTTGGCATGGAGGAAACCATACCGCCGATGGAATCGGGTAATCTCCACGACTACGAAGTTGCCTGCAAGGAATTTGCCTGGGCATCCGTGGACAAAGAATTCGATTGGTCCAAGGGCTCAATATATAATGTAGCCTATGAGGCGATCGACCGGCACGCCAAGAACTGGAGGAGAAACAAGATTGCCCTATACTCCGTCCGTGCCGACGGGGTAGTGGATAAGCATACTTTTGGGGAGATGTCCGAGCTCACTAGCCGATTTGCCAGCGGGCTACTGAAGCTTGGCGCCAAGAAGGGCGACCGAATCTTCGTATACCTAGATCGGACGCCCGAGCTGTACATATCCATGATTGGTGTGACCAAGATGGGGGGCATTGTCGGGCCCTTGTTCTCAGCTCTTGGCCACGATGCGGTCAAGGATCGGGCCCTTGATGCAGGGGCGAATATTATCATCACTTCCCCTTACCTCTATGAGCGCATAATCCCTGTACTGGATGATCTGATTGATCTGAAGAAGATCGTCATTGTAGGCGATACAGAGGGGATGTGTGACAGATGTGTCAAGTTCGAAGATGTTCTGGCTTCAGGCGATCCCGAGTATCAGGCCGAGAACATGGCGCCAACCGATCCCTACATCATACATTACACCTCTGGCTCCACCGGCAAGCCCAAGGGCGTGTTACTGGGTCATCGGGCCATGCCGCAGCAGCTAATCACTTCCAAGTGGGTCCTTGACCTACGGGAGGATGATACCTACTGGTGCACTGCTGATCCCGGCTGGGTGACAGGAACGTCTTATGGAATATTTGGTCCATGGTATCTCGGCACCTCTATCGTCTCGTATGAGGGGCGATTCGACGCCCGCACCTGGTATTCGCTGCTGGAACGTTTCAAGATCACCGTTTGGTACACCGCTCCTACCGCTCTTAGGATGCTCATGCGGGCCGGCGATGAACTGGTCAAAGAATTCAATTTCAGCAAGCTACGCCATGTATGCTCTGTGGGCGAACCCCTTAATGCCGAGGTGATACGCTGGGCCATGCGCACCATGAATAAGCGTATCCACGACACGTGGTGGCAGACCGAGACTGGTGCGCATATCATATGCAACTATCCGGCCATGACCATCAGGCCAGGCTCTATGGGGCGACCTATTCCAGGCGTCATCGCTGGTGTGGTCGACGAAGAAGGTAATGAAGCGCCTCCTGGGACCGAGGGCTATTTGGCCATTCGCCCAGGCTGGCCCTCCATGATGCTTGGAGTATGGCGCAATACCCCCAAATTCCGGGAGTATTTCGAAGTTCCAGGCTGGTACATCTCTGGCGATCTGGCATATCGTGACGAGGATGGTTACTTCTGGTTCCTTGGCCGAGCTGATGATGTCATAAAGACATCTGGAGAGCGATTGGGGCCATTTGAAGTAGAGTCAGCGCTAATCGAGCACTATGCCGTTGCCGAGGCAGGCGTGATTGGCAAACCAGATGAGCTGAGGGGAGAGATAGTCAAGGCGTTCATTACCCTGCGACCAGGGAACGAACCCTCTGAAGATCTCAAGGAAGATATCACCAAGTTCGTTAAAACTCGCCTGGCCTATTATGCCTACCCCCGTGAGATCGATTTCGTGGACTCGCTTCCCAAGACCCGCTCTGGTAAAATCATGAGGCGGGTTCTCAAGGCCAAAGAGCTGGGCCAACCGGTGGGTGACCTCTCTACCTTGGATGATTAAATCTTTTCCCTATCCTCTCATTTTTAGAGAGAGTGGGCGGCCTTTTCAGGCCGCCAAGGGGTTTTTACAAGACTTTACTCGGTAGTCTTACCATCGAAGTGCTCGTCGTCGGCCAGAGCATCCTTCTTGGTCTTGTGTAGGACCTTATCTCTATGCTCAGGGGGAGAGTAGATCGTGTAGAGCTTGAGATTGTCCGTCTTAGAAGTATTGACAACGTTATGCTGGGCACCTCTGGGCACCACAACAGCGCTGCCATCTTTGACCTCGTAGACCATATCATCGATCATTACCTTTCCTCCCCCTTCTTCGAAGCGGAAAAATTGATCGACGTCGTCGTGGACCTCCATCCCTATATCTTCTCCAGGCCTCAAGCACATCAATACCAGTTGGCTGAACCTGCTCGTATACAGTACCCGGCGGAAATCGGTGTTGTTCACGGTATCCGCCTCAATGTCGGTCATGAATCCCTTTTTGGTCATGTTTTCATCTCCCAAGGCCTTCCGGCCGCTAATGTATAGGTATCGCGAACGTCACGTTAAAAAATGATTGCTCAGAGTGCTCGTATACAGCTGCGGGAACTCAGGTACGGAATATAATAAAAAATAGATAAAGGTGTGGGCTGGAGGGGATATCACAGCCTGGATGGCGGAATGTTCTTAAACATCTCCATCCAGGAGACAAACCCAACCATTTTACCATCCGCATCAACCACTGGGAGCCTCCTCACATTCTTTTTGTTCATGAGGGTGAGGGCATCGGCAATGGATGTATCCATAGACACTGTTGCCACCGGGGAGCTCATGACCTCTGATACCTTGAGATAGAGGAACTTGGATTGGTTGGTCAAGTAATGGCGCAGGACGTCGCGCTCGGTGAAGATGCCAATGACTTTCTCATTCTCGTCGAGCACGATAACGCTGCCCTGGTCATTGTCTACCATGAGTTGGATAGCGCTCTTTACGGAATCGTCCGGAGAGACGATCTCTCGCTTCCTTATCATATAATCTTTGACTAGTGCGGCCATGATAATCATGTTCAATATGACGGAGCGATTGATAAAGCTAATTGGTATAGGGCTTCGACAATAATAAATGAAGGGGCGAGTGGGCTCTTCTTCGATGAAACCTTAGCAACGCTCAAGGACTGAACCGTACACCGACCCTATCTAGACTCTCTATACTATGACCCCTCTGACGACATCTGGCCAGTCTAAGTTCTCACACCGCCCAGTTCCAGACATGTGCTCTATCGGGCCACGTGAGCTGTGTTTTATGACTCCGTCATTGCAATGAGGGGTGACCATATCATTCTTCCCATCTGGGTTCGCCGGGCCCACGTCAATGGAACCTACAATGTCTTGTGACGCATGATAGATCCTTGTCAAGGAATCGTGGGGTCAGAATAATGATGACCCCATCACAATCGATTAGACTGACCGGGGACTGAAACAAATAATGCGCTCACGTCGACATGACGGCCCTCCGCCCGTGATCAATCATTATCATCCTAGACGTCGATGGCCGCTCAGCGTAGGAAAATGGTCACGATAACGGTATTCGATGGAGCGGGATGTATCGGTGGGAATAAGATACACCTCGGGCTGATGGATGGCCAGGGTAGGGAGAGTGGACTCTTCTTCGACTTCGGGCTAAACTACTCCAAGCTCGGCCAATACTATGAGGAATTTCTCCGGCCCCGCTCCAATCGAGGCATACATGACCTCCTGGCTATGGGAATCGTGCCGCCGCTGACATGCTACCGCCAAGACCTTTGTCCCTGCGACATTAACACCTCTGCCGCCCGCAGAGTGGCGGTGGACGCAGTCCTCCTTTCCCATGCTCATATGGATCACATCGGCCACGCCTCGCTACTGGATCTGGATATTCCGTTCGTGTGCACGCCGACCACGGCGGCGATTATGAAATCACTGCGGGACTGTAACAGGGGCGACTTCCAGTATGATGGCCCCTACACCTCATTGAGAAGGCAGAATGAGGACGAACCCAGGTGCATCTCCTCCACCAAGCAATACATCGGTCGCGACTTCGTACTCACCGCTGATTGCAACCACGAGTTCCACAACTTTTGGTCCACCACCCCCTCGGTAAAATATGCCAAGAGAGCACCACAGAATTATGAGCCAGGGACGATCGATCCAATATCCTCGCTGGACCTGGACATCAAGTGTTACCCGGTGGATCATTCCATCTACGGCGCAGTAGCATACGCTGTCGACACCGAGGCAGGATGGATCGTCTACTCTGGTGACCTTCGCACTCACGGTCGCAATGGCCATGGCACCCTGGCGTTCGCTGAGAAGGCAAGGGACCTCTGCCCCCGTCTGCTCATCGTCGAAGGGACCAGGGCATCAAGGGAGGATCGGGAGGAGTCGGAGGACCTCGTGGAAGAGAACTGCCTGAGGGCTACCAACGAGGAGAACGGCCTGGTGATCGGCGACTTCGGGCCGAGGAACGTGGAACGGCTTGAGACTTTTCACCGCATCGCCCGCGCCACCAACCGAGAGTTGGTTGTCCTGCCCAAGGATGCTTACCTGCTGGAAGGACTGAGGTGCGCCGATGGGGTTAACCGCCTTTCCGGGCTGAGGATCTATGATGAGATGAAAAGCCGAGAGGATAAGTACGAGGAGGAGATCCGCGACCGATTCGCCAACAGACTGGTGGGTGCGGAGGAGATCGCAGACGATCCTGGCTCATTCATACTCAGCTTCTCCTTCTGGGACATGGGCCGTATGCTCGACATCAGACCAGGCGGGGGGACATATATCTATTCGTCATCGGAAGCCTACAGTGAGGAACAGCAGATAGACTTCCGTCGGCTGTCCAACTGGCTCGCCCGCCTGGGCATGAAGGCGGTGGGATTCCGCATGACCGTTCGGAACGGGCGGGAGGTTCCCGAGCATGTGCCAGGGTATCATGCCTCCGGCCATATTGCTCCCTACGACCTGCTGGATCTGGTGAGGACAATACGCCCTCATACGGTCATGCCGGTGCACACTGAAGCACCAGAGTTCTTCGTGGAGGGATTAAAGGGCGAGGGGATCAATGTGCTCATACCCCAGGAGGGGCGCACCTATCATCTCTGATCACGCTGTCGACGTTCCTCTAGGCCGAACCACTCCGCCTCGCTGTGCAGACGATAATAGTCCGGATCAATGCATATAAGCGCCGCTGCACCAGCAACTCCAGGGAGGGTCAGCAATGGATTGGATGTTAGAAGAGCAGCAAGGCATGAAATTCCAGCGGCCACTGCTGCCATCTTCCATCTCTGCAGGTGCCCCCTCTGCGCGCGTCGATACCGCTCAACGAACTCTTCCTCCGCATGGGGCGGGCCGATGACCGCCGCGAAGATGGCAGCGGAGTAGAGAGTGGCCTGATACATTATGTCCTCGGGATTCTTCAGTGGCCGGACCGCCTTGACACACTCTCGGACAAAGAAGGGAGAGCAGACTGCCCTTTCCATTCCCTCCACGACTGCCTCCTGAGGAGGAGACACATCGGCGACTTCCTCTTCCCGGGCATCATGCTTTCGGAAACGCCAGCCAGGAGAGACACTCTTGTCCTGAATGTAATGGAGAGCACGCCCCAGGTTCTTCAATGCCCAATAATCATTGCCTACCAGGTAGGCGCGACGAGAACGCCATAGATATGCCATGATCGTTCCAGTAGGGGGCTGATGGTGAGGCGCCCGGCCAATATAGATACCTTTTTTCCCTTCCCGATAGGCGGCATCCGGCCTTTTATCTGGCTCCACCGAGCCTGCGCACAGCGCCCGTTCCAGTTCCTCAGGCATTGCCAGCTCGTCAGCAATGGCGCGAGCTATAGAGGTATGACTCTTCCATTTCATCAGCGGTCACGCCCGGACCACATGAAGTGCTATATGAACAAACTGGACAGTTGACTGAAACTACCGGGCACCCGGGCATCGGGGCTACCAGCACCAAGGAGCTGGCCGCCGACTAGTTACTGGAGCTCTGAATGCCTAGGAATGGGGGACCTGTAGACTATCCAGAGTAACGGCCCAAGAAAGAAGAAGATGTATTGCCTAGCATACCATTGCAACGAGGGGAATGGTAAGTTGTTGGGGAAATGCTCTTGAGCAAGGGTGCCAATATACTTTTCAATGCCTGTCCAAAGACTATTCACCAAACAAGACCAGAGAACCTTCGCCAACACTACGGTGGAGAGTGCGGTCACTCAGGTGAGTGACTTTCTAAGACAGGCCCGATTTTACATCAACTTCACCGCCCCCACGCAGATTCATGCCGAACAATATTTCTACAAATTAGGGCTGAAGCGAGTTATGGATGTGGAGGCGACTCGGAGCCCCCATGGCACCACAGTCTCCGTGAAGCTATCAGCCACTCTGGGAGATGATGCCGCCGTCGTTGGTCTTATAGGTGCAGTGGTAATTCTCCCAGTCGCAGTGGCGGTAGGCGCCATCAGTTACATTGATTATGAAAACGATGCCAACGCACTTATGGCCAGCCTGTGGAACTACCTTGGTTCAACGGCGGCAGGGACAGTGGTACGATGCGGAAACTGCGGTCTTAATGTCGATGTCGGCGACCGATTCTGCAGACGGTGCGGAAGCCAGCTTTAGGTCTGACATAAATGAGTAATATGTCAGACACAAGGCTGACAACGTTTATATAATTTGATTGTGATTCATTATGCATGTCTATGGATGGGAGGACATTAGGTATTCGCAACATCAACGGTCAGACCGTGGGAGTTGTTACCATTGCGATCGGTTTCGCCCTGCTGATCGCCTTCTACGTCGTCAGAGAAAGCATCTATCTTATGATCCCCGTGATCATGCTCGAGATTGGCATCTATGGCATGGCCCTTGGTGTCTTCTCTCAGCTTCGCGGCAACAGAACTGCCGGGCGCTGGGGCAACGACCCCGTATACAGCCTATTCTGGGGCAGTATGGTCACAGTCATCGGCGCAATGTGGATAGTCTATGATCTGTTCGCAGACATCTACGCACTGCCTGCCTTCGTCGCCGTGTTCCTGTTCTACTTCGGCACCACCATGCTCATAATGGACCGGAGTAAGACCAGCAGGCCAAGGGTCTGGTAAACCTTTTTCCAACTTTAGGACAGCGGGGCGGCCCCCCTCCTCAGACACCCCTGGGACCATTACACCTCCAAGGGGAGGCCCCCTTTATTTCTCATACTTCTGACTTGCCACATCTACATACATCGGCGTGTTGCAGGCATCTTTTATTTGGGGACGTTGTACCCTGCGACCTTGAAGCAGCCTCAGCCCAATATGACATCAGCAGGCGTTCGCTACGTTTATCTATGGCAATGATAAGTATGAAGTCAAAGGGGGCATCATCGTCAACGTCAAGGAGAGGGTGGCCCTTGGCTCAGTCATCGCCGCGATACTGCTCACCGTCACCAAACTAAGCGTTGGCTATGCCACCAACAGCCTGGGCATACTCTCAGAGGCGTTACACTCCAGCATAGATCTTATCGCTGCTGGAATGACTCTCTATGCAGTTAGGGCAGCAGCAGTCCCACCAGACAAGGAACACATGTATGGGCATGAGAAGATCGAATCCCTATCTGCCCTCATTGAGACACTACTCCTGGTGATAACATGTGCATGGATTGTGTACGAAGCAATTAATCGACTGTTCTTCCATCCAGCAGAAGTAGAGTTGGGAATAATAGCGATCCTGGTGATGGCATTCTCTATCGTGATCGACCTCACCCGGTCGAGGGCGCTCCATCGTATCGCCATCGAATACAAGAGTCAGGCCCTCGAGGCCGACGCCATACACTTTTCGACCGACCTGCTTTCCTCAACGGCAGTCATCGTGGGCATATTGTTCACCATGGCGGGTTTCGGTGCCTTTGACTCTATCGCCGCCCTGTGCGTGGCCGCAATCACCGCGGTCGTTGCCTATAGGTTGTGGCGACGGTCAGCTCATACCCTCATAGACGGGGCCCCTGCTGGCATCACCGAGAGAGTTATAAGTGAAGCGGCAAAGGTAGAGGGCATCCACAGCGTCGAGCGCGTGCGTGTACGCGAGTCAGGGGCGGTCACCTTCATCGATGTTACAGTGCTTATCGACAAGACCATTCCATTGGAGCAGGGGCATCGCCTCACCGAGCTTGTTGAAGCAAGGGTTCGCGAGGCCGTGCCTGGCTCCGATATCGTTGTCCACGCCGAGCCATCCTGCCTTGATTATACGTCCCTGGAAGGGCGTATAAGGGAAGCAGTGGCTGACCTTCCAGACATACTGAGCGTACATAGTATTGCCAGTATAGAAAGTGCCGCTGGTCGACAAATAGGCCTTCATATGGAGACCAATGGAGATATTTCGCTGGAGCGAGCACATGCGGCGGCATCTGCCCTTGAGAAAAGGGTGATGGACATGGATAAAAATATCTCTGCCGTGATCATCCATATCGAGCCAGCCTGTTGCCATGCCTTCCAGGGTGAAGAGGCCGAGTTGGCAGAGAGACAGATATGTGACACCATGGGCCAACTCATTGGGCTGTTCCCAGAGGTATTATCTTATGGAGAGATCAGGGTGCATCGTGTAAACGGCAGGCTCAGGGTAAGCATGTGCTGTCTGTTCGAGCCGCACCTCAGTGTAATAAGGGCACACGAAATAGTAGATCAGATAGAGAAGCATATCCACGCCCGACACAGTGATGTGGACGCCGTGATCATCCATATCGAGCCAGAGGATTAAGCCCTAGATGAAGAAAACAATTATTAGTGCCCGTCACCGTCCTGGCATCATGAACTCGCCATCGGGGGATAGGCAGGGGATGACGGGCGTTATTATTGCCGTGATCGTTGTCCTCATAGTGATCGTTGGCCTTCTGATGGCGTTCTTTATTCCCTTGCGGACTGTCGAGATCAATGAAGCCCGTCAGACTGCCCTGCCATCAGGCATAGAAGCCCTGAACATTTCTCTTGACGTCGATGTGGGTGAGATTGATGTCCAATTCGTTGATGACCCGACCACTGCAGTCGCGCTCAACGTCACGGGACAACACCGCACCAGCCTAATGAGCTCCCGAGAGCCAGCGAGTGTTAAGTGGGAGGAGAGCATCAACGGTAGTACCCTATCTGTGGAGTCGACTATTCGGGTAGGCGGTTCAGTCGGCCCATATTTTGCCAACGATGTTGAGTGCGTTCTACTAGTCTCTGATAGAGTGGGGATCTCCCTGACCATTCTCAATGAAGTGGGAGGGATAGAGGTCATCACCTCCGACGGGGCCAACGTGACCTCGATGAATCTTCGTGCCACCACAGGCGGCGTGAGACTGACCATGGCCAACAACGTCTCACTTAACGGGGCACTGAACATGAAGACCAATACGGGTGGCGTGGACCTTGCATGGGACAATGTACGCACATATGGCAATGCCCGAATAGATATGGGAGCAGCCATTGGCGGCGTACGGGCGAAGGTGACCCAGACGGAGGAATTAGGCGGTAACGTCCCATTCAGCGCCTCGGCCTCGGTTGGCGGGGTGAGTCTGGACCTATATATTAAGGGAAATACCTCCGCGAACCTGACAGCGAGCACCGGCCTGGGGGGCGTCTCGATCCATGACGGGACCGGGTTCGACAGCACCAATAATTATATTACTTCGGAAAACTACGTCACTGACTCCAACTTCGACATTGATCTGAACGGAAGTGTTGGTGGCATTGATATGCGCCTCAGATACGAAGGCTGAATCGATGTCCAGCCCAGAGTATAGGGCAAGTTTCCAGATAGTAAAATAAACTGTCCAAACCAGTGAGCGATAGTATAAATTGCGGTCCGATGCAATCGTGAAACGTAGGTTCGCACATGGAATATCAAGAGAACATGGCTCTACCTCATGCTGCCCACTCCCGGCCCCGGGATTGGCCATCGGCGGAGGATAATGTGTTTCTCCGCCGCAGCTCGGGTAACGAGAAGTTTATGCAATCTTACGCTAGATTGCCTATCAGGAACTTTGTCGCCCCAGAGATCGTCCTTGGAGCAGGATCTCTAGAGCTGGCCGGGCAATATGCTTGCGACCTCTCTCAGCGCAGGGTTTTGCTGGTAACTGACCGCGGCGTTAGGGAAGCAGGATGGGCTGATAAGGTTAAGAGGTCACTGGCTCTACGCGGCCTAGAGGTCGCACTGTTTGACCAGGTAACGGCTAGCCCCAAATCAGAGGAGGTCATACTGGGCGCACGGCATTATCTCGACAACGATTGTGACCTCATTGTCGCTGTCGGAGGGGGCAGTCCAATGGACTGTGCCAAGGCGATCGGCATCGTGGCCACGAACAAAGTCTCCATCCTCCAATTTGAAGGAGTGGAACAGATCACAACTCCCGGACCGCCAATCATCTGTATTCCAACTACTGCCGGATCCTCTGCCGATGTATCACCATTTACCATAATCAACGACGTGGCGAGGAGGCGAAAGGTGACCATCTTAAGCAAACTATTGGTACCTGACTTCTCACTTATTGATCCCCTGACCACGTCAACAATGAGCGACGCGGTCACTGTCTCCACAGGCATGGATGCATTATGTCACGCACTCGAGTCATATGTCTCCAACGCATCTTCTCCGTTGACAGACCTGTGTGCATTGGAATCTGCTCGATTGATCTCGTCCAGTCTGCCTATCGTTCACAACGATCCAACGGACGCGCGGGCCCGGGACATGATGATGCTGTGCAGCCTATATGCAGGCCTGGCGTTCTCCAACGCCAGCCTGGGCCTGACGCATGCCATGGCTCACAGCCTTGGCGGCCTCTATGACTGCACTCACGGAGAGGTCAACGCTGTCTTACTGGAGAGAGTGGTGAGGTTCAATTATCCATACGCCAGGGATAAGTACGACACATTGGAGCGGGTTATGTTCGGAGATGCGGGGGGAAAGGATAGCCTGTTCAGGAGGCTGCGAGAACTACGCGAGAAGCTGGGAATAAGAAGAGGATTGGAGCGCTTCGGACTAAGGCGAGAGGATATACCATATCTTGGAGAGGTTACACTCGTGGATCTTTCTCTGGCTACCAACCCTCGCCCAGCCACGCAAGAGGATATTGAGGGATTGTATGAAGAAGCCCTCTGAAGAAGAGAGACGGCAGACCGAACTTCGACGGAAGATCATTGGATTGGGGGAGCATTCGCAACGGAAGAGCTATTATCCTCAGCTACAGGAGAGAATAGCGGAATTAGAGCAGGTGAACCGAGCGCTTGCCGAGAGTAGGGATAAATATCGCTCCCTGGTGGAGAATGTGGGGGTAGGCATCTTCCGTACAGGCTCCGACGGGCCTCGGTCGATCATCCAGGCGAACCCAGCCATGGCCAGGATTCTTGGATATGATAGTGTCGCAGAGTTGTTATCCGTACCGCCCCTGACCTTGTATCCAGACGGTAAGGGCGAGTCCATGCTCCTGGAACGTCTAGATCAAGAGGATGGAGTAAAAGACCTTAAGGTGAAGGCCATGCGAAAGGATGGCGTCCCCA
>JAAYQQ010000010.1 GCA_012519255.1 Methanobacteriota archaeon
CGACGCAAGCCAATATTGTATCCTCAGCCACCTTATCTATGTTGGAGGTAGGCGTCCCATCGGCTCCGGTATATAGTTCGAGCCCGCGGTCGAAGGATTCGGGCAGTTCCCATATCACATCACGGACCCGCTCGGAGATCATTTTCAGTGCCTTTCTCATCCATGTGGGGAAGGGCGAGCACGCTTAAATTAGCATCCCCCTGTAGAAACGATTTTAATGTCCAGGCTCCCAAGGTAGGAAAGGAGGTATGGGATTACGGAAGAATTCAGGCCGATTCTTGCTCCGATCGTGAACATCGATCATGATCGCGAGAGATATAAGATCCAGATCGAATTGCCCGGCGTTAAACTAGAAGATATCGACCTTGAAGTATCGGAGAGCAGCTTCTGCATAAGGGCTAGCCGACCAGACGCAGAGATTGCCGGATGCTATTTTTTGGCTCACCCCGTCGACATCGAAAAAACCGACGCCGCCCTGGATGATGGTTTGCTCAATATATCTATCCCATTCAAGGTCCCGATCCGAGGAAAACGCATCGGTATCAGAGAGGGGCCAAGTGACATTGGCCAGCAGGATCCTCGGACGATCGAGTTGCGGGAGGGGCGACGCGATAGGGAGCTGGAGACTTACTGAATAGGACGGCCTAGCCCCTTAGCTCGGCGATCGTGTGAAGAGTGCTCCTTAGGCTGACCGTTAATACGTATTCATCGGCGAGCTCCTTTGCATCTCTTCGGGGAAGCCCGCCTCGCCTCAGTTCAATATAGAAGTTGTGACGAGCCCGCTTGGCCTGTCGCTTCATGCGCAGGTATGCCAGAATTAACCTGAAAGCTAGGCCGGGAGTGTAAGCCGCCGCCACAAGGATGGCTTCCCGTTCCTTGCTGGCCATATATTCAATCCTCCCTTGCCAACTCCTCGAAGCACTTCCCCTTGCCCCCTCCATGCTCGCGCTGGCCAGTCGCCCCCCTAATTATATTCCCCAGATTCATGTTCGACATATAATCTCTGGTCAGCGTGAAAGCCTGCTCACTGCTCATGCCCCCATCCCTGAGAGCCTTATAGAAGCTGGCCACCGCCTTACCATACTCCTCCCCTGCCTGCGCCTCGTAAAGTACCTTGGTCAAGTTGGTAAGGAGACTAGGGACTGATTCCGATATCACCCTGAATATCTCCCTCAGCTGTTCTGCATTGGGCATCTCATCGCTGCTCATTTTTTCACCTCATGCCCTCTGTTGTATTCTTTATATGATCACATCATTTAGTCAGACCGATCACTTCTGTCCACTTTTTGATCACCGTCTCGGAGACGCGAAAGGAACTGCTCTTCTTGCCCCGCTCTTCGACGATCAATCCTTCCTTTACCAACTCATCCAACCTTCCCCTCACGATTCGTCTAGAGGAAGAGCCGGTGCGGACCCTTAGTTCCTCGGCCACCTGTGAAATGTTTTGGCCAGGGCGTTCAAGGAGGATGCGCATGATCTCCTTGGAAATGGGGTCCCTGAGCTGGGGCAGAATAACATCGATGGCTATGATGCCATGCCGTTGGTAGAGATCGAGTAGCCGAAAGTATTTCTGGACGATACGCTGGAACTGCCCCAGCTGATCCACTAGCTCAATATAGGGCCTGGTGACCTGCCGAAGGGCAGCTTCTAGATTGGCGATGCGCTCACTCAGCTCATCAATGCGGCGGTCTCTGTCAGGCTCAGTCAACGGATAAATAAGCGTGAAGAATTGCTAGATAAGCGTTGCCTAAGACACACTGTCGATAAAATCGGCGCCTCCTGAATATTTCGAATGGGGCGCCATACTTCTCGGTCCTGACCAGGATGTTGGCCCCTGATTATATATGAGGTGGGGCAGTTTTGACCCCTTATGAGCATCCCTCCTATTCACCCAACAGCATTTCCTGGAGTGTTTACTGACGATGAGAAACTATATACTCTCAACTCCGCCCCGGGCCATGCCGTATATGGTGAGAGACGGGTGATATCAGCGGGAGAGGAGTACAGAGAGTGGAGCGTTACTCGGAGCAAGCTGGCCGCGTATCTCCACAATGGCGGCAGGCATTTCCCCTTCCGAGAAGATACCAATGTATTATACCTGGGCGCAGCCAGTGGGACCACTGCCAGCCATGTCGCCGACATTGTACACCAGGGAACTGTCTACTGCGTGGAGTTCTCTCCCAGATCATTCCGTGACCTGGTAAAGGTTTGTGAGAACCGACCCAATATGGTACCCTTACTGGCCGATGCGACACGACCATCCGAGTTTGCT
Organism: Methanobacteriota archaeon; assembly: GCA_012519255.1. Taxonomy (GTDB): domain Archaea; phylum Thermoplasmatota; class Thermoplasmata; order Methanomassiliicoccales; family Methanomassiliicoccaceae; genus DTU008. The sequence continues at coordinate 2,273 of JAAYQQ010000010.1, forward strand.
TTTGGGGTGGAAGGAGTGACTGTGGTATATCAGGACGTGGCGCAGAAAGGACAGGCCCTCATCCTGGCCAAGAACATGAAGGCATTCTCTTCCCCCACAGGTATGCTAGTGGTGAAATCTCGTAGCGAGGACGTGACGCGTTCCCCACACGAAGTATATAATATGGTGAGAGGACAGCTCCGGGAGGAAGGGATCAGAGTGTTGGAGACCATACCACTGGACCCAATGGAAAAGGATCATGCTATGATGGCGGTGGAACGCATATGAGATCTGTCTACTGCGTCGCACTCCGGGGAGACAAGTTCATTATGGTATTCAATCCAAAGCGAGCCGGATGGGAGATGCCCGGCGGCAAGGTGGAAAGTGGGGAGAGTGACTTGGAAGCCGCCAAAAGAGAATTCCTAGAGGAGACCGGTAGAGAAGTGCACGTAATTGGATGCACAGATGTGGACGGCGTATCTGTGTTCGCTGGTGAGGTCGGTGAGATCATCGGTGAGGGAGAGATGGAGTGTTGCTTATTCGAGGATCTGCCCGAGCCGTTATCCTTCCCCCGCGTAGAGTATCTCCCCCTTATCCTGTGGGCCCGTCGAGTCAGTAACGCCCAGTCCTCCAGAGACGGGGGTACTGCCTCCGCCTAACAGTTATATACCTGAACCGGAATTGGCTAATCCTTCGCTGCCAAATCAAACACGTTATCTATCATCATCATGGAGGATTCATATGGCCCGTATGCACGCCAGGAGACGGGGCAGGTCTAGTTCCCGCCGACCGCTCATCAATGAGAACCCTGAATGGGTGTCCTTGGATAAGGAAGAAATCGAGAATGTTGTAGTGAAGATGGCCGAGGAAGGCGCTTCCGCCGCCCGCATTGGCCTGGTCCTGAGAGATCAGCATGCTATTCCCAGTGTCAAGCTGGCAACTGGTAAATCCGTCTCGGGCATCCTTGAGGATAATAATCTGCAGCCCAATATCCCCGACGATCTTGCCGCACTAATGAGAAGAGCCATCAGCCTGCAGGCTCACCTCAACGAGAATAAAAAAGATATTGCCAACAAGCGGAACATGCAGATCGTTGAGTCTAAGATTCGCCGCACGGTGAAATATTACAAGCGAGAGGGAGTTCTTCCTGCAGACTGGGAGTATTCCATTAAGAACGCTGAGTTACTCATCGAGTGAACTACATGGAACCAGGGACCGAACAGATCCCTGACAAACTCCTTTCCCGTATTTCTATTGCAAAACAGGAATTGGAGCATTGTTCCGACGTCAGGGTCATATCGCACTACGATGCTGATGGCATCTCCTCCGCAGGTGTGTTGTGCAACGCCCTCCTAAGGGCAGACAAACGTTTCCATGCCACCCTGATCAAGAGTCTTACCGAAGAGGTGGTGGCGGAGGCCACCAAAGACTGTGAATTCCTCATTTTATCTGATATGGGCTCGGCTCATCTGGATGAGCTGGAGAGGTCAGGTTGCAAGACCATTGTACTGGACCACCATGCTCCCTTGCGCGACTCTGAGAAGATAATACATATCAATCCTCACCTAGCAGGCATTGACGGTATGACATCGGCATCGGCATCGGCCATGTGCATGCTCTTTGCCATCCACCTGGATGAGGAAAATTGGGACCTGTTGCCAATCGCCTTCGCAGGAATCAGCGGCGATCGCCAGGCCATCCGTGGCCTCAGTGGCATAAATAAGTGGCTTTTCGAAGAAGGAACAAAGCGAGGCATCGTCAAGGCAATGCCAGCCTCCCTGGTACCATCTGGACCTCTGGCCGACGGCCTATGTAATTCCATCGAGCCTTACATCCGGGGGATCAACAGCAACCCGGAAGGAGCGAGGGGATTGTTGGAAGAGGCGGGTATTCCTGTCGATGCCACCTCCACAGACATCGACGATGCTCAGAGGGTGAGACTTTCTAGCCTGCTCGTTCTCCGCATGGTCGAACAGGGAGTGCCCCTATCTACTATCGAAGAGTTAATTCACGAACGCTATTACTTCCCCAAACGCAAGATTGAAGCGGGCGATCTGGCCTCCTTGCTCAATGCATGCGGACGGTCTGACAAAGAAGGCATGGGCGTAGCCCTTACTCTAGGAGATCCAGAAGCTATGGCTGAGGCACAAAGGCTGCGTAAGGAGTATACCAGCGAGGTCTTGGCCGGTCTGGATCGCATCGCCCAAAAGGGTGTAACGCAGCTGGAGAATATTCAGTACTTTCATAACGATGGCATGGGCCTTTCGGGCATCCTGTGCGGAGTGACAATGCAGTACCTGGGCGATCGGGACAAACCTACCATAGCCCTCTCTCCATCGGGAGACAAGGTCAAGATATCGTCGAGAGGTACCTTCGAATTGTTGGATGAGGGCATCGACCTTGCCGAAGCGCTACGGGAGAGTGCAGCTGCCGTCAGCGGTACAGGGGGAGGCCACCGCATCGCTGCTGGGGCCATGGTGCCCAAGGAGCGAGAGGAGGACTTCCTCAACGAGTTGGATTGCAAGATCGGGGAGCAAAAAGCTCAAAAGAAAGTTTAATTCAACGCCAGGGTATTTCGACCTCATCGGTCCGGAAGCGCTGATTGACCTTTGTATCCTGGACACTCATGCGTATACCTGCACGATGCATAATCTGACCGGCCCAGGCAATCATTGCGCCATTATCAACACATAGTTTTGGCTCAGGGACATACATTCGAGCACCACGCTCCTTTGCCATTGTCCCTACCATCGCCCGAAGACGCTTGTTTTGCACCACTCCTCCACCAAGGAGCACCTCATCCTTTTCGATGTGTGCCATTGCTCTCTCCGTCACCTCAGTGAGCATGGCAAAACAGGTTTCCTGTACGGAGAAACATATGTCCTCAAGCCGTTCTCCTCGAGCATGATGGGCAAGGGCTGCAGTCATGATTCCAGAGAATGCCAAATCCATGCCCTTGACGGAGTATGGCAGATCAAGCAGCTTGGAACCTCGGAGAGCGAGCTTCTCGATCTTGGGGCCTGCGTAATAACCTATGCCCAGCTCACGACCGAGCTTGTCCAGCATATTGCCGATGCCGATGTCCAGCGTCTCTCCAAATATTCGGTAACGGCCATTGTTAAACGATATCACCTGCGTATTGCCGCCAGATGCGTATAAGAGAACGGGGTCCACGGAGCCAGTCTTGGCCACTCCAATTTCAAGATGAGATATACAATGGTTGACCCCTAGCAACGGTCGATCCAGAGATATTGCTAGCGCACGTGCAGCGGTGGCTACCGTGCGCAGACAGGGCCCCAGACCAGGACCTTGGGAGAAACAGACCAGATCGATGTCACTGAGCTTTACTCCCGCGATCTTAGTGGCCTTTCTTATTAGCGGAACCACCACATCGGAATGATGATTAGCCGCCTCACGGGGATGGATGCCACCCCTCTCTGGGCGATACATGTCCAGCTCATTAGCCAGGACATTGGCGTTCTCGTCCACAATGCCCACCCCGCAGGTGTGGGCAGTCCCCTCGATGCCCAGTGCAATCATTGACAGCTCTACAATATGCGGAGATCAGGCCTTCCCATCGGCCAGCTCCTTCAGGCGGGACATGATGGCGATCGCGCCTTCAGTCACCTGCTCATCCACTACAAGTATGGGAGTATGCTTGCCCAATAACTCATAATAGGCAGCCTCGGCAAGGCCCTCTGGAGTGGAGGTATCCACATAACTAACCTCCAGGCCAGCAGGGATCCGTTCCTTGATATAGTCGCACTTCTGACACCCAGGCTTGGTGAACAGCAGTATCTCTGGCATCGAAATCTGACCCTCATCAGGGACGGGCATTAATAGTTTTTCGATGAGCCTTCCAACTCTTTAACATATGTCTGCAAATCTGGCACATTCTAATATCTATAATGTCTAAAAGGACGCATGGAGTAATATCCAGATCGGCCACAATAGTGACGATAGACACCGAGACTGTTTTATGTTTCAAACACATTTCTGAGGATGAAAGAAAAATGGGTGATCTACTAAAGGCCTCTTGCTCGAAATGTGGTTTCGTCTCCGAGGATCTCTTCGTCGGGTTCGGCTTCAAGGGAGCGGGCGACCATTATATGGAACCATCCATATGCCCAAAATGTCATTCCTTCTCACTCAAGGACCGTCGACATCCACCCCAGATGTGCCGCAGATGCCAGACTGAAGTGGTGTTCTATGGAGACCGCCGCTTCTCAACTCAGTTCTTTACCGACCCCCTGCGCTCTGAGAGAGTGGCAGAGGATACCACGGAGGAATTAACTGAAGGGAATCATATCTGTCCACAGTGCGGGGAAGTTTCTCTTACGTTCGAAAACATCGGTCGGTGGGACTGAGCCAGTCGTATGTTCTAGGGCATTGTCGGTTTTTTATACCTAGCGATTCCAATGCAATATAGATGGATTATCGGCTAAAGGGCAATGTCGTTCTTGTAACGGGTTCTAGCCTAGGCATCGGACGGGCAACCGCTCTTCGCTTTGCCGAGGAAGGGTGTCACATTATCGTAACTTACTATCAGGATGAACAAGAGGCCAGGGAAACTTCCAGCCTATGTCAGAGACTTGGGGCTCCCGGGGCGATGATGCTCCGGCTTGATGTTACAGACAATGCCAGTATCGAGAATGTAGTCGATACCATTGCTGATGAGATGGGACATCTTGACATATTGGTCAATAATGCCGGCGTCATCATCAAGAAAAAGATAGAGGAGCACTCCTTTGAGGATATTGAGAAACAACTACGCACAAACCTAGAAGGCACTGTCAAGATCACTCGGGCCTGTCTGCCTCACCTTCGTCAGATGATCATCAATGTGGCGAGTGTGACTGCGCATCGGGGAAGTCCTAACCTGGGCGTATACGCCGCATCCAAGGGAGGGGTCATCGCCCTTACCCATACACTGGTCGAGGAGATCGGCCCACGAAAGGTGTATAATGTGTATCCAGGTGCGACCGCCACCCGTATGACCAATTTTCAGGGTGACCCACCAGAGGAGGTGGCCGAGGTCATCGTCAGGCTGGCTAGAGGCGATTATGATGTCCCCAATGGTGGCGACGTCATGGTAAGAGATCCTCCAAGCCCAAGAAACTATAGAATTGTCCGGCCGATCCGGTCAGGACCGGCAAGGTGAAGGATGTCGGACTCCAAGTGGATCGGCATCATTCTTCTATCCGCAGGGGCAATTTCGATCATAGGGTCGATCCTCAATGCCTCGCCAGGACCAGACCCCCATCTGCCTAGTGATGTGGCATTACGCCTAGGCCTGGTGATCGGGCTATCTCTTGGCGGAGCAGTGCTGCTATCTCTTGGAGCTACCTTCTTACTCTGTTCCAAGGCCCCTACGGTCGAAGATCATGAATCTTAGTGGACGACCCCGAGCATGCTAGAGGGCATATCTCCACGATAAGGGTTGTTGATACTCTGGCCTAAGTAGATACAAAGGGGCGTTATTTCTGGCCATAAGGGCTGCCGGTAGCGAAAAGGATATAGATAAGTAGGGTATATGGACAAAAACCACAACG
>JAAYQQ010000011.1 GCA_012519255.1 Methanobacteriota archaeon
GAACCTGTGAAGAGGGAGATCCTCTCTAGGTGATCATTTCTTCTTGATCAGATCACCCAGAGTGAGACCCCTATGGCCGCTTCCCGAGGATTCGAGCTTTACGATGGGGACTTTCTCGGTGAGCTTGATACCTAGCTCGCGCTCTAGTTTCTTGATGAGCTGGTCAGCGGGCCGCATGTCACCAGTTTCTAGCTTGGCGATGACACTACTGCGCTCGTTGATCTTGGTAGCTAGCTCCTCCTGCTTCCAACCTCTCGCTTCTCTCGCTTCACGTATAACCTTGGGATAATCGGGCACGAGATCTATCATCGTTCCTTCTTGATAGACATCCCGAGAGCGCATTCTCCTCTCCCGCGCCTGCAATCTTTCCGCGACCACTGCACGGGTAGGAGCGGCGGACCCTCCCCTCTTGGACGTGCCTCTCCCATCAGAGCTTTCACCAAAGCGAGAGCATTCCTTGCACACCTTCAGCTGGGCACCCTCTAAAAAAATGGTCCGAGTGAAATCGGATTCCTTGCCGCACATCTCACAGATCATTTCACGTCGCATGACCATTCTCATTCCATGATTTAAGGAGTTGCTTCTATTTGGTTCAAAAATCCGCCAACGGCATAAGTAGAGATATAAATGCTGGAGTTCATATATGAGTCACTAGATGAAGAATGTGGGGACGCCCGCGCCAGCGGGCCTGGGTGATATTGTTGCCATGCCTCAGCAAACTGGGGCTGCGAAATGGTCTTATAGCTCAGCCCTTAATGTAAGCGAAGCCGAGGTGAGGCAATGAAGGAGCCCCAGTTAGAAGAGCTCGTTTCCAAGATGAAAGACAAGGTCGAGGTCCTTGAGAGGCGCAATAGTGAGCTCCTCGAGGATATTAGAAGAGTCGAAGGGGAAAAACGCTATGTGGAGAGTGAGCTCTTCCGATTGCAGAAAGAGCTTAAACGCATGCGTGCGGAGATGGAGCGCCTTAAATCCCCTCCGCTAATTATTGGTTCCATTAAGGACGTTCTGTCCGACGGCCGGGTCATCGTTAAGTCATCTACTGGCCCTGATTTCATCGTCTCCACTTCTGAATATGTGCCCATGGAGGACCTAATGGTCGGCGCCAGGGTGGCGTTAAACAAACAGACCCTCGCAGTCATGGGAGTGCTCCCGCCCTCTCTCGACCCCATAGTTATCGGGGCTGAGATTCTTGATAAACCAGAAATCTCTTACGAACAGATCGGCGGACTGGACGAACAGATATTGGAGGTCCGGGAGGCTGTAGAGGATCCCCTGCTCAAGCCTGACCTCTATAAGAAAGTGGGCATCGAGCCACCAAAGGGCGTCCTATTAGTGGGCCCGCCTGGAACAGGCAAGACGCTGCTGGCCAAGGCGGTGGCCCACCAGACCAATGCCACGTTCATCCGTTTCGTGGGCTCAGAACTGGTCCAAAAATACATAGGCGAGGGTGCCCGGCTAGTAAGAGAACTATTCGAGTTGGCCAAGGAAAAGGCCCCCAGCATAGTGTTCATCGATGAGCTCGACTCCATCGGCGCCAAGCGACTTGAGGTCGCCACATCAGGAGACCGAGAGGTCCAGAGGACCCTTATGCAACTCCTCTCCGAACTAGATGGATTCAATCCCATCGGAGAAGTTAAGATCATCGGCGCCACCAATCGCCCAGACATTCTGGACGATGCGCTGCTTCGGCCGGGCAGGTTCGATCGGATCATTGAGATCCCTGTGCCTGGCTACGAGGGCAGGCTGGAGATCCTGCGTATCCACAGCTCAAGGATGAACATGGATGGCGACGTCTCGCTGCCCGATCTGGCTCTCAAGGCGGATTCCGCCACAGGCGCGGATATCAAAGCTATTTGCACCGAGGCAGGCATGTTTGCCATACGAGACAATCGTGACAAGGTTAGCATGCTCGACTTCCAAAGGGCTATCGTCAAGGTCTTGGATAATGAAGCTACCAAGATCGTCGAGAGCGGCGTCATGTTCGCCTGAAACCTATTTTCCCCCTTCTTATTCTATTTATCTATAATTATAATCATTTTTGGACATTATGGCCTAATATCTCAAATAGGGAATGATGATATCTTCAGCCATGGACTCTCAAAAGGTGCGGGACATATTGGTGGATGAGATATCCGCCCGCATCCTTCTGGCAACGCTGTATCGCCCAATGACCGCATCTCAGATCGTTCATTCTTCCAAGGCCCCTGTGGCCAAGGTTTTCAGGCGGATCAAGATACTCGAGAGAGCTGGACTCTTACGAAAGTACCTGCATATCGTAGACCGGCGAGGAGATCTTATCCCCGCCTATCTGTCCGAGCTACGATATGGCCATATGTTTGTAGATAGAGGCCACCTCAAGATGAGGTTTAAGCTAGTGGCAGATAGCCCCAAGACATCAGACGAGCGCAGCAGACTGCTATAGGCGCTCGTGCCTATACATCTAGGTCCTCGCCGCCTTCGAAGTACATTTGCACCGCGGCATAGAGATCCTCCATACCAACGCCTTCCTCCGCAGACACCGGAGTCAACTCCTTGTACATGCCCACACTTTCCATGGCCTTGAAAAGTTCAATGCTCATGATCGATTGAGCGCTGATCTCCCTCTCGGTTAGGGCGCTGTATAGGGCATAGGGGTCGCGGGACCATTCCCTCAGCTCTTCGATCTCTTCTTCCTTGAGAATGTCAGACTTGGAGAGCAAATTGAGAATGGGTATATCAAATCGGAACTGAGTGATGCCACAGAGCATGAGGTCGGAAACAAACCCGTTGGGCGTCTTGGATAATGTGGGATCTGAAAGGAATATCAGGAAACTGTCTTCCTTCCCCAACTCCTCGATTATGGCAGTGCTGGACTGTCGGAAAGCGAACAGCTCCATCTGTCCAGGAGTATCGATTAACACAAAGTTGGTACGGAACTCCTTGACCATAGGCGCCCACTTCCGCGCGTTGATAGCCATAAGATCGGCAGCCACCACCTGGGCGCCGTTGGGGCCAAGGGAATATTCCCTCATGATTTCGTCGAGATCCACCCAGTCCCGGATGTCCACATCAGCCTCATAGGGCACGAAGTCAGCCCCGGGATCAAGGTTGACAATGATGGAATCTATGCTCTGGGTATCCAGCCAGAACTTGAACGCCTGGACCAGAGTGCTCTTACCGCTCCCCGCCGTGCCGATAAAGTAAATATATCTCATGTTCTGACCTCCCGGGGTCTCCCGGTGAACAGTGAGAGTATAAAACTTGAACAAATAATTTTGGGAGCGCGTCCTGCAAGAGCATGGGTCGAGACGTTGTTTCATACCTCGCCGGGCTTCTTGACGCGTCCAATATTCCCTCCTCCATGCTCTGCCAGATTCCTCGAGAAATAGAGATTGGGCAAGAATTGAGCTGCAGAGCCATCCCAAATGAGATTTTGGAAAGTGAAGATTGTTCTAAAAAATGTAAAGGAGCGGGCCCGGAGGGATATTCGGACTCCAGACAACTGGAATCTTTCGAACCCTCGGCCCATCGGTTAAGAGCCGATTGCTCTACCTAGCTGAGCTACGGGCCCCTTTCAGGGCGCTAAAGTTAGTTGACGTACATAAGCCTTTCGTGACCAAGCGTAGCCATTTCCATACTGGAGATTATTAGCATAGGGAATGCTCATCATTGGATGGGCTCAATGGGTGTTCATTTCCCCAGGTACAATGAACTGACCTTGCAAGAGAGTCTTGAAACCATGCCATCAGATGGTATCAATGACTCCGTCCTGGCCAGCAATGGACATTACCGAGGATATTGTCCAGTCGAGATATCTCAAATAATACGTAGAACATCTAAGTCGGAGACAGGATGTTGTGTCAAACTGTTGAAAAGGATATCCCCTTGAATTTGTATATTTTGTATTAGCTTCATTATACACGATGTTTCACAGCGTTACATTTTTCTAGCCCGGGGCGATTGATGGTGTCCGGGATGCCATCTGAGCAGGCTTGAGGTTCACGTCCTGGCGAGTGGAAGTGACGGCAATAGTACCGTGCTACAATTCGATGACACCGTCATCATGTTAGATGCGGGGCTGTCAGGCCGACGAATCACCTCGCTCATGAAGCAAGTGGGCTTGGAGCCCAGGGAGCTCGACGCCATCCTACTTACTCATGAACACTCCGACCACGTCATGGGATCGGGCGTCCTGTCACGAAGATACAAGGTACCCATTTATGCCAACGAGAACACGTTGGCATGTTCGAACATTGGTCCAGTGAATGATCCGGTGATCTTCCAGACAATGCATTCTTTCTCCATAGGGCCATTTTCGATTCGGCCATTGCCCATATCTCACAGCGCCGCCGAGCCCAATGCCTTTCACATAACCTGTGACGATATCAGTTTCCTACTTGCCACCGACCTGGGGCGAGTGAATGATGAAATTTTCTCTGCCCTCCGCGAGGTAGACCTGGTGATGATCGAGGCCAACCATGATGTTGATATGCTCATCCACGGCCCCTACCCCCCTGCCCTAAAATCCAGGGTGCGTTCGGACCATGGCCACCTCAGCAACATCGACTGTGCCAGGGCATTGTGGGCCACATTCAATGAGGAACGGAGAATATTCCTGTCTCACCTCAGCAAAAATAATAACACTCCGGAGCTGGCCCGTCGTACGGTGGCTCGCACCCTTGGATGCGACGAAGATTCGGTAGATTGTCTTTTGCACCCTCGGGACGTCCGCTCAATGCGGGTCTAGTTTTTTGCTCTTTGAAAGGTTGTCTGTACCGGGACCGCCTTATTGCGGGCCACCAGGGCCTTGGCGATCAGGATCGGGAGGCAGACCAGATCTTCTTTCTTAAGCTCATAGTTGCGGTCGGGACCAGCAAACGCGGGCAGGTCTTCCAGGATGCGCAATACTACGAATTCTAGAGATGTGCCTGAAGGCACTACTATTGCAGGCGTGGGCGTGATAGATGCCGGAACAGATGCCGGAGGTGGGGCTGGAGAGACTTCCAGATCAGGGACCGGCTCGGCGGCCTCGGGCTCGCCCGGCGGTGGAGATGGGGCTGCCTCTTCCTCACGCAGGTGGGGGCCTTCCAGCATAAAGGCGCGGCGGTCCTTTAGCAGAGAAGACACCTTCTCGAAGATCTCTAGCTCTTCTCCAGTCAGTCTGGATGGACTCACCCGGTTGCCCTGCGCAGAGCGGAGAGCCATCGCCAGGATCTTCTCCATGCGAAATTCAAAGACCTGGCTGGCCTTCTCCTGAAACTTGGAGAGCTGATGAGCCGCCAGCTTGGCCCGCATTGAGAATTGATCTATTCCGAACTCCCGCTCGCTCTCCCTCTTCATCTCATCCATACATTGTTTGATGGCAAGATAGAGGTCCTTCCTCACCTCAGTGATATACTTGGACCTCTGCTCCCTTCGGTAGACCTCTGTGAGGTCGTCGTAGGTGAAGGGTTCGACGGGGGGAGTCATCATTGAGGGAATCAAAGGTGGGCTATTTGAGGGTATCCCGAGAGAAGCAGCGAAGAGGGGGAAAAACAACTGGCACGCCTATGTCTCCACATCTTGGGGCGAAATGACGCATCCAATGGATGTGAAAAGGGCAAGATATTCATGCCCGGAACGGGATGAAGAAATTATGGAGATCTCAATGGCGCTACGGGACGTTAAGGGCGGAACGGAGATCGACATCATGGTGACTCCCAACGCCAAGGTGCCCCTGATCGGAGATGTAGATGAATGGAGGCGCCGGCTGGTGGTCAAGGTGCGGGCGGTGCCGTCGGAGGGGCGGGCCAACCAGGCAGTGTGTGAATTATTCGAGAAGGCGTTGTCATCGGAAGTGGAGATAGTTCATGGGTCGACCAATAGACATAAGACCCTTCGCGTACCTCTAAACAAGGAGATTGTTTTGCAGAGACTGGAGGTGGCACGTGAGGAATGCTGAGGAGACCCTTGAAGAGCTAGACCTCTTGCTGGCAGAGCTGCAGGAGCTGGCTCAAGAATGTGATATATTGGTGGAAGGGCGCAAGGATCGTAACGCGCTGACATTACTGGGTGTCCGCGGCGAGTTCCTGCAGGTTCAGGATGCTGGCGGAATCTTTGGAGTGGCAGAGGGCCTATCCCATAGGAATAGAGGAGCCATTATTCTCACCGACTGGGACCGCAAGGGCGGTCAGCTCGCCGAGATGCTGCGAAATGCGCTCAAGGCGTGTGAAGTTCCCTATGATGATACCATCAGGACGAGATTATCCAGGTTGAGCAAAAAAGAGATCAAAGATATCGAGTCTCTACCCTCCTATATTTCCTTCCTGGTGGCACAGAAGGGAGAGGGCAGGTAAGATATGTATTCCAATATATGTCTGAAGCTGGCCTCATGATAAGTGCTTCCGTTAGAATAAATATCTCCATCGCCCTCTAGTGACCGAGGACCATGTCTGACAAGAGGATGTTGAAGGAACTGGGGATCGCGAGCGTGGACGAGCTATTCTCAGATATTCCTCCATCGGTCAGGACGGAGGGGCTACCCCTCCCGCCGGGGAAGTCTGAGCTGGAAGTGGTTCAAGAAATACGTGCCATGCTTTCCTCAAATATCACAGCCGCTGATCACCCCTGCTTCATGGGGGGTGGCATCTATAATCGATTCATTCCCTCAGCAGTGACCGCCATTATCTCCCGCTCGGAGTTCGTCACCTCATATACTCCATATCAGGCGGAAATCAGCCAGGGGATGCTGCAGGCTCTTTTCGAATATCAGAGCTACATCGCTGAGCTCACCGGCATGGAAGTGGTGAATTCATCCAATTATGACGCCGCCACCGCTCTGGGAGAAGCAGCCACGATGTGCCATCGCGTAAACAAGCGCAAGAAGTTCATTATTCCCCAGGCGATCAATTTCGATAAGCGAAGTACTCTCAATAATTACGTAAAGGGGGCGGGCATGGAAGTGCAGGAATATGCCTACGACCCCTACACTGGCGAGATAGATCTGGATGACCTGCGGAAGAGGGTCGACGACGAAGTATCTGGCATATATGTCGAGGTCCCCAACTTTCTTGGCATCATGGACCGTCAGATCACCGAGCTAAAGGAAGAGTTCAAGGATCCGCTTCTAGTGGTCGGCGTAGATCCCATATCTCTGGGAATGTTGAAGGCCCCGGGAGACTACAACGCTGACATCGTCATCGGCGAGGGACAATCACTGGGTTCGCCCATGAACTTCGGCGGACCGCTGCTCGGCCTGTTTGGCTGCCGGCAGGAATATGTTCGAAAGATGCCAGGGCGCGTCGTTGGTATGACCCAGGACCTGGAGGGCAAGAGGGCATTCTGCCTGACACTCCAGACGAGGGAACAACACATCCGCAGGTCCAAGGCAACTTCCAATATATGCACCAACGAGACACTTATGGCTGTGGCCGCCGCAGTGTATCTGGCCATTGTTGGGAGAGACGGCCTAAGGGCTGTGGCCCAGGCCAGCATGACCAATGCCCGCAAGTTGCGCAATGCCCTCTCAGGGATCAATGGAGTAGACTGTCCCGTGCTGGATGCCCCATTCTTCAATGAGGTGCTGGCCAGAGTCCCCATCCGGCCGGAAAAGCTTTCCAGGGTGCTACTGCGTAAGGGCATAATAGGCGGCTTGCCCCTGGCCAGACATGTCCCCGAGATGGGTGATTGCATGCTCTTCGCCGCGACTGAGCTCACCACGGATCAAGATATTCTTCAGCTCACCACGGCCCTGGAGGAGGTGCTGATATGAGCTACCAGCAGGCAAGATATGAACTCAAACTTATCATGGAGATGAGTGGGGAGAGCGACTTCTCCCTGCCTCCAATAGAATCTCCAACAGATGCGGGAGAGATACCAGAAAACCTCCGTCGCACCGAGCTCAACATACCAAACCTGAGCGAGCGGGAAGTGGTGAAACATTACACCAACCTATCTCAGATGAATTACGGAGTGGATAATGGATTCTATCCCCTGGGTAGCTGCACAATGAAGTATAATCCCAAGTACGCTGACGTGCTCGCTGCGCTGCCCACTGTGGCCGACGTGCATCCATACGAGGATGAAGAAGGAGTGCAAGGCTGCCTTCGCCTGATGTATGAGCTGGAACGAGCATTGGCGGCCATCTCAGGCATGGACGCGATCAGCCTACAGCCAGCCGCCGGCGCACATGGCGAGTTCACTGGCATGCTCATGGCGAGGGCATACTACGACAGTATAGGTGAGGACCGTACTGAGGTCATTATCCCCGATGCCGCCCATGGAACTAATCCAGCCTCGGCGGCCATGGCAGGTTTCGATGTGATCGAGATACCGTCATCGCCTGATGGCTGTGTGGACCTCGGGGCATTGGAGGCGGCGGTATCTGATCGGACAGCGGCCCTCATGCTCACCAACCCCAACACTCTGGGCATCTTCGAGGAGAACATTCTCAAGGTGGCAGAGATAGTTCATGGAGCAGGCGGATTGCTCTACTATGATGGCGCCAATCTCAACGCCATCATGGGAAGGACCAGCCCGGGCATCATGGACTTTGATATCGTGCACTTTAATCTTCACAAAACATTTGCCACCCCTCATGGGGGTGGCGGCCCGGGGGCGGGCCCGGTGGGAGTTAAAAAATTCCTGGAGCCGTTCCTTCCCAGCCCGCGCATAATGTTGGAGGATGGCATCTACCGCCTGCTGAATGACCGCCCCCTCAGCATCGGCAAGGTCCGCTCATTCTACGGCAACTTTGCCGTACTGGTCCGTGCCTACGCATATATTCTAAGGTGCGGTTCAGACGGCCTCAAGGCCGCAACAGATGGTGCGGTGCTCAATGCCAACTATCTCAGAAAACGCCTCACCCCGGTGTATGATATGCCATTTAAAGAGCTACGCAAGCACGAGTTCGTGATATCGGCAAAGCGGCTTAAGGATGAAAAAGGCATACGGGCCCTTGATATATCCAAACGCCTCCTGGACTATGGCGTCATGGCGCCGACCATATATTTCCCATCTCTGGTCGATGAGGCGCTGATGATCGAGCCGACCGAGACGGAGAGTAAGGAGACGCTCGACCGGTTCGCCGACGTCATGCTTCGCGTGGCCGCTGAAGATCCTCAACTGGTAAAGGATGCTCCCGTCAACACCTCGGTCCGGCGGGTCAATGAGGTGCGCGCGGCCAAGGAGTTGGTCCTGAGCTACCTGGGATTGAGACGCAGGCTAACCAAGGACCTCGCCAGCATGCGGAAAGATGGACGGGCCAAAGCATGTTCGTGGTGCGACACCCTCCTAGACACGGGGAATCGGTAGACATGGCCACAGATATACCAGCGCGGGATAGAGTAATGGCCGGAAACATTCCTCACCGGGGTCATTTCTTCGTGTTCGAGGGCATAGACGGCTCGGGCAAGACCACCATTGCCGAGATGATGGCGCAACGTCTTGTCGAGGAGGGGCGCCCTTCAATTCTCACCGCCGAACCCACAGATAGCTGGATCGGGGAGTTCGTCCTCCGGGGGAATGCTGAGGCCACCTGTCCGTTCACCGAGACATTGCTCTATGTCGCCGACAGGGCAGAGCACACTACCAGGATCAAAGAGTGGTTGAATGAGGGGAGAGTCGTGCTATGCGACCGCTACGTCGGCAGCACTCTGGCTTACCAGAGTGTGACGCTGCAGCCTTACTTCGCCAGAGGGGCAATGGAGTGGTTGCGCAGCGTAAATGCGCCCCTCATCATTCAGCCGACCGCCACCTTCCTTCTGCTCATCGATCCTGAAGATGCGATGAAACGATTGGGCTCCCGTAACGGTCGAGAAAAGTTCGAGAAATTGGACTTTCTGCGTCAGGTCGATGAGATATACCGTCAAATCGCCCGAGAGGATCCTAGCTACATCATTATCGACGCCGGCATGCCTCTGGATGAGGTCGCGGCGACGGTGTGGGGACACATAAGTAAATATTAATGCACCATGTGGAGATGCGTCATCATGCATCCCTCAGAAGGCATTCGCTCGGTCAAGGGCAGAGAATTGGAGGGCAAGCGTATCATTCTTGGCATCACTGGCAGCATTGCTGCGGTGGAGTGTTTCAAGCTGGCCCGGGAGCTCATCCGCCACGGCGGAGATGTACAGGCGGTAATGTCTCCAGAGGCCGTTAAGCTGGTCACGACTGAAGCGATGCAATTTGCTACCGGCAAGGAGGTTATCACTGATCTTGATGGGAGGGTGCAGCACATCGACCTTCTGGGGGACTACGAGGACCGCGCAGATCTCCTGTTGGTGGCGCCATGCACGGCCAACACCCTGTCCAAGATGGCTTTGGCCATCGATGATACTGCAGTTACCACCATGGCCACCGTAGCCATCGGGGCCAATATACCGGTACTGGTGGCTCCAGCCATGCATCTGGCCATGTTCAACCATCCTGGAGTGCAGAGGAATGTTAAGACGCTCAGGGAGATGGGCGTCGGACTCATCGGCCCCACGATGATAGGGAAGAAGGCTCACGTCGCCTCCATAGATGAGATTGTCCAGAATGTTCTCCGGCGGTTGGGGCCAGGCGATCTGAGGGGGAAGAAAGTGCTCATCATTGGCGGCTCTTCGGAGGAGCCGATCGATCAGGTAAGAGTTATCACCAACCGCAGCAGCGGGGAGACCGCGATCTGTCTGGCCCAGACAGCTTTCCGCAGGGGAGCCGAGGTAGAGCTGTGGACCGGGCGGATGTCCGTCCCCGTTCCCGGATATTTCAAATGTCGTAGCTTCAGAAGGGTGGAAGAACTGCTGGGAATGGTTGATGAGATAGACCATGACGCAGTCATTGTTCCTGCTGCACTCTCCGATTATGCGCCCATATCTACTCCAGGGAAAATCCCCTCTCGTTCGAAGACCATCGCTCTCGAGCTGACAGGCCTCCCCAAGGTACTTCCGGCAATCCGCCCACGCACCAGGGTGCTGATAGGATTCAAGGCCGAGATCGGAGTATCCTCTGAAGAGCTCATAGGGCGGGCCAGGGCAAGGCTGGAAGAATATGATCTGGACCTGATCGCGGCCAATGATCTCTCGGACGTGAAGGAGGGTGCCACCAGAACCCGGCTGGTGCGGCCAGATGGGGAGATGGAGCCATTTGAAGGCAGCAAGATGGAGCTGGCCGAGCGCTTGATGGATGAGGTGCAGAGAGCGTTATGAGGGTCACGGCATTCTGCCCGGGGCATATTACTGGCCTATTCTTCCCCTGTCCCCACGCCGAGCCTCTAGAATCGGGCTCCAGGGGCGCGGGAATGTGCGTGAGCCTGGGGGCAAGGAGTACGGTGTCATTGACCGATGCCACCGAAGGCGTTAGAATATCCATCAATGGTCGGACAGGTACTGCATCGGTCACCCGGGCAGCCCTGATGCAACTCCTCCCTCCAGAACATGGAGCTAGTGTAGACATGACACTGGATTTGCCTCAAGGAAGCGGTTTCGCCATGAGTGCAGCGGGAACGCTGTCAGCAGTTGTTGCCCTGGCCGAGCTGCTAGACCTTCCCAAGCAGCACGCATTCGAGGCTGCCCACCTCGCCGAGCTCACTCATCATAGCGGCCTCGGCGACGTTGCCGCCATGATTGGCGGGGGCATTGTCGTAAGAACAAGAGAAGGTCTCCCCCCACAAGGACAAACCTTCCGTCTGGCCGATGAATTGGATATTGTTGCTGGAGTGGTCGGCCCGCGCATGTCCACTGCTCTTGTGCTCGAAGGTGAAAGAATGAGGCGCCTTTCCAAAACGGGGGAAGAGTGCCAGCGCCGTCTTCTCGCCCAGCCAACGGTAGATAATTTCCTTCGCCTGTGCCGGGAGTTCGCCGAGCGCAGCGGCCTCATTACATCTCCGGTACGCAAGGCATTGGATGCCCTGGATGGATTGGGCCCTTGCTCAATGATCATGCTCGGCAACTCGGTGTTTGCAACGGGGAACCTGGACGAACAAGAGAAGGTGCTAAAAAACTTCGGCCCGACCTATCGACTTCGCCTGGATGTGGATGGCCCCAGGGTCATTCATAGAGAGTGAATAATTCATCATCCCCACCCACATCAAACAGACCTATTCGCGCGCCACAGTCTAGCCATCCATGGGCATAGTTCACCGAGGCAAATGCATTGATGAGGTCGCCTTGCTCCCTGAAATGGATGGCGTCTTTATAATAGGCGGTGGCCATGGTAAGAAAATCCTCGGCCAGGTGTCGATTGAATGAACGCTCGGGGGCGGCGATCGATAATTTCTGGAGTGCCCTCTTTGTGGTGTCAAGATACTTGAGCACCTTCTCTTCAGATATTGTATTTTGTCTCATTATGACCCCTCATCAAAGTCGTCGTCGGGGACCACCTGTACGCTCTCCCCACCATGACGGCTCTCCCTTGGGCGCACCTCTACAAAAAGAGGCATCTGGATGTTGCCTCCGACAATCAATGCGACGCCAATGGGCAAGCGCTGGATCTCATCGGCCATGCCTGCGGTGAGGCCCTCAACCGATGCGGTGATGGCCCTGAGATCATTGGGATTGGTAACTTTTAGGATCATCTGGGTATTGCATTGAGACAATACGTTCTTATCTATCTTGGCCGCCCGCTGGCTGATGATTGTGAGACCAAGTCCGAACTTACGGCCCTCCGCAGCGATTGTATGAAGTATCCTGGACGAGGCGACCGTACCCACCTGAGGGCAAAAGTTGTGCGCCTCCTCCATCACCAGCATCATGGGAGGGATCAGGTCGATCTTGCGCAATTCGAACAATGCCGTGCCTATGCGGCTGACTATGAGCTCTGCAATATCCGGAGGCGTGCCTTTGAGGTTGATAATGGTTGTCTTACCCTTCACCACAAGATCATTCATCATGGTGCCTGATGGGGCAAAGATCTTGATCTCATCAAGATACTCCAGCTCACTGATGAGTGCAGCATTGTTCGCTTCCTCATCGGCGTCCAGGACCCTGATTATATCCCGGAGGGAGTACTCTTCCTTGACGCTCTTGATCATGTCCACGGCCTTGCGTAGTGCGTTCAGGTACGTCCTCCCATTCTTGATGCCGGTAAGACCCAGGAGGTCGCGGGGCTCGATATTGGCCAGTGTAAACTTGAGTGGATTGGCCAGGGGATTAATGGAGGTGTCAGAGGCGAATTCGATTATCTGGTCTGCATAGCCGCGAGGCTCAACCTGGAAGTCTCGCTCGCCAATGGGAGGAGCGCCCTCCTCACGCATGGAGCCATACTCGCCATGGGGATCGATGATCACAGTGGTGACCTGATGTTTCATCAGTTCCTCGATTAGATTCCCACACAGGAATGATTTTCCTCCGCCAGTCTTGGCCAGGATGCTGACGTGTTTTTGGACCATGGAGTTGATGTCGACCTCCACACGGATATCGTGACCAAAAAGGAGACCTAGGTACGCTCCGGTGGAGGTCTTATCCTCGAGGCCGATTACTTCTCTAATGACATCGTCCTTGGCCTTGAATACAGGCTGTCCAGCCCTGAATGGAGTCCTTGGCATCTGGAGGAGTCCACGGTCGTCTCGGTAACCCAGGATATTGACCACGGCGGTGACCTCCTCTTCGATATTCACCTCCTCTCCCTGCGCTATCTGCTTGGCCCCTTCAAGGGAAAGGTTGGTCTTCCGCTCTATGTCCATGACCTGCCCCAACACCCATCCGAACTGCTCATGCTCCACTTGCAGGTATTCCATCTTCTCCATTGGCCCGGTCACGCTAACGTTGAAGCTGGTGGTCCCTACATTTCCGTAGATTATTCCCTTGGGCATTTCCTGTTGTGAGTCGTCAGGGGGCGTAACAATATCTGATTCTGGCTGAGGCTCGGCAACTCCCCGGACCGATGAGTCCAGGGTTGGTGCTTCACCAGGGGCGGGGGCACCCGCCTCGGTTTCCATGTGCATCCCACGAAGATATAAGAAGGAGCGGATAAATAACTTTCACCCAGATAGAAAAGTGGCTCACCATATGCGCAGGCCACGGTCGTTTGGCCCCTTTATCAGATAGCCTTAAAAAACAGAGATGTCAATGCCCCTCCCCATGATAGTCATCGGCGGCACCTCATCTAAAATGCTGGCTCAAGATCTTGCCCAGGAACTGGGCGCGAAGTTCGTCCAGGCCAGTGTGACCCGTTTCCCAGATGGAGAGTGCTACGTACGCATCGAGGAGGAAACCCTCGATGATGAGGTCATCGTTGTCCAGAACACACACCCAGACTCCAACCTGATTGAGATGCTCCTGCTCCAGGATGCCGCAGCAGGGCTGGGAGCCAGGAAGATCACCACCGTGGTGCCATACTTCGGATATGCTCGCCAGGATATGCGATTTAAGCAAGGCGAAGCTTTGAGCGCCAAGGTCATGATCGACATATTGGGGCTCAACTCCCAGAGCCTGGTGACCATTGATGTGCACAAGCCGGGCATACTGGACTGGTTTGATGGGGAAACCAGTAACGTCCACGCCGCCCCCTGCATAGGGGAGTTCTTCGCAGGACATGGTGTCGACCTTGTGCTCGCCCCCGACGAGGGAGCTCTGGAGAGGGCCAAAGAGGTGGCCAGGGTAATCGGCGCTGACTTTGATTATCTGGAGAAGACCCGCCTGTCCGGTGAGGTCGTACGTATGGCCCCCAAGAACGTCGATGCAAAGGACAAGATCTCTCTCATCGTTGATGATATCATCTCAACGGGAGGAACTATCGAGGCGGCGGCTAACCAGCTAAAGATATTGGGTGCCAAGAGCGTGACCGCCGTTTGCACTCACGGCCTATTCACCAGGAATGCGCTGGAACGACTTAGAGGGTGTTGCGGAGCAGTTTATTCCTCCAACACCATCGAGAACGAGGTGTCGGTCATCTCAGTGGCTCCGCAGATCGCTCGGTCACTGCGTGGCCAGTAATGATTAACCTGAGAGGTCATACAGGAGCCGTCCACTCATCAAGTGATCACTATGAAAAAAGAAGAGAACTTCAGCGAATGGTATAACGAGGTAGTTGAGGAGGCTGGCCTTACCGACAAACGCTACCCGGTAAAGGGCATGAATGTCTGGCCAGCCTACGGTTGGAAGATCATGCGATATATCGACTCGTTCATCCGCCAGGAGCTCGATGCAACCGGCCACGATGAGGTGTGCTTCCCCCTGCTCATCCCAGAGACAGAGTTCAAGAAAGAGAAGGATCACATCAAGGGTTTCGATGAGGAAGTATATTGGGTCACCCATGCTGGCCTGAATCCATTGGATGTACAATTGGTCATTCGTCCGACCTCCGAGACATCGATGTATCCCATGTTTGCACTGTGGGTACGTTCACACGGCGATTTGCCTCTCAAGGTTTATCAGATCGTCAACACCTTCCGTTATGAGACAAAGCAGACCAGGGCTTTCATACGGGTAAGGGAGATTCATTTCTTCGAATCACATACCTGCCACGTCGACGAGGCCGACGCACAGCGCCAGGTGGAGGAAGATTTTGTCATCCTGGAGCAGATTATGAAGAGATTGTCTCTGCCTTATTTGCTGCTCAAGAGGACCGAGTGGGACAAGTTCCCCGGAGCACATTACACCGTGGGCATCGACACCTATATACCATCTGGGCGCAGCCTTCAGCTTGGTTCCATCCACCATTATCGTGAGAATTTCTCTCGCCCGTTCGACATAAAGTACGAGGACCCCGATGGTGATCAAAAATACGTCCATCAGACCACCTTTGGCATGAGCGAACGTTTGCTTGGTGCAGTGGTGGGCGTGCACGGCGACGATAGAGGGCTGGTCCTTCCACCCGACATCGCCCCAGTGCAGGCCATCGTAATCCCCATCATTGCCAAGGGCAACAGGGAAGAGATCACTGCCAACGCCCGCCAGCTTCGCGACGAGCTCAAGGACTTCGGCATCAGGGTGCAGATCGATGAGAGTGATGAACGACCAGGCGCAAAATTCTATAAGTGGGAGCTCAAGGGCGTCCCACTGCGTCTGGAGCTGGGCGGACGAGATATTAAGAAGGGCGTTGTCTCCTTCGCCCGCCGCGACACGGGGGAGAAAGGCACCATGCTGCGCAGCAACATAGCCAAGGATGTCGAGGCGATGCTCCTGAAAATTTCAAAGGACATGCGAGCCAAGGCCCAGCAGCTAATGGATTCTTCCGTTACCACCATCGAGTCGCTCGACAACATACCAAAGAAGTGGGTGAGATTCGGCTGGTGCGGTTCAGAGGAGTGCGGACAGAAGATCGAGGAGACCGCCGATATCAAGATCCTGGGTACGCCGTATTCCGGGGAGAAATTCCACGGCAAGTGTCTGGCCTGTGGCCAAGAGACCGATATCGTAGTCTACGCCGCCAGGGCGATGTGAGATCGCCATTCAAACCCTTCGTGAGAAGCCAGGCGTGCCATTGGTATTCCCTCCCTGAGAGGCGGGCTTACCCAGTTGGCACCCTGGTCAATCTCAAGCTACCACTCAACCTATGGAGATGTGCCACACTGGCTGTAAGGAGCGGCCTATGGAATGAATACGCCGGGCAGAACGCTTCCCGCATCGAGCGGTCAGCGCTTCCGGTCATGCCGTCCACCCCTCGAGACAGCTATCATCCTCTAACCCATTCTCAACAAATTGCTCATTCCAATGTGAAAATGAAAACTGGACAGATAATGAGCAGATTGATTCCGAAGAAATTACAGGATAGGGTGACCTTATCAGTCCTTCAGGCGAGTCAATAGTAAGCCGAGGACGCCAAACAGAACCATCACAATGGTAAGTCCGTAGATAGAGATGAACTTGGGTTCCAGGAAGTTCCAGCTACCGTAGACTATGCCCCAACCTACGTATAGGGCAATGCCTCCAATAATTAGGAGGATGGATAGAGCCTTGATGGATGTGTTGACAGAATTGTCTGCCATTGGAAGCGCTCAATGCCATGACCGTATTAAATGCTTTTCCAAAGAGAGAGCTGACAGAGGCAATTATGCGTATGGGAAACCTTTTCATCCATACTTGATATGTGAAGCCTATGCTCCGCGAGGGCGACCCCATCTATCTGCTTGATGACAAGGGAAGGAGACACTGGCTCCAGCTGCAGAACGACATGATAAAATTACGAGGACTCGGAGTTGTAGATGGAAGACGACTTATCGGGCAGCCCGACGGTGCTGCCATAAAGATAGCGGGTAGAGAGTTTTTTGTTCTCAAAGGTGGACTCATCGAACAGATGGAATCATTGGATCGCGGCCCACAGATCATCACCCCAAAGGACGCCGCCACCATAGTTTTCCATCTCGACCTCAAGGCCGGAGATATTGTACTGGAGGCCGGGGCAGGTTCCGGTGCGTTAAGTATTGCGATGCTCCAGGCAGTCGCTCCCACCGGCAAGGTCATCACGGTAGAGGTCCGCGAAGAGTTCGCCCGGAAGGCCCGGAAGAATGTAGAGCGGAGCGGTCTCGCAGCCTGCTGGGATCTCCGATTCGGCGATATTAAGAACTTCGACGTCGGCACCATGGTCGACGCTGTGGCGCTGGACATGCCCGAACCTTGGCTCGCCCTTGATAATATAGGAAGATTCCTCCGTTCAGGAGGGCGTTTTGCCGGCTACGTTCCCAATACCAATCAGCTTGCTGACGTTGTCAACGGGTTGCGAGAAAGAAACTATCAGGAAGTGACG
Organism: Methanobacteriota archaeon; assembly: GCA_012519255.1. Classification (GTDB taxonomy): domain Archaea; phylum Thermoplasmatota; class Thermoplasmata; order Methanomassiliicoccales; family Methanomassiliicoccaceae; genus DTU008. The sequence continues at coordinate 17,623 of JAAYQQ010000011.1, forward strand.
GCGTTCGAGAATATTCAGCGATCAATGGAAGTGCATGCTGGCGGTGTCCGCCCAGCGTACGAGACGCTCAGCCATACTGGTTATATGATCTTCGGCCGCAGGACAACAAAGAACTGATGGGCGCCGAACATCTAACGGATATGATATGAGCCTAGGCCTTGGGAATTGGATGGACACATTCACACAAGATGATCATCATCGCCGATAAGGGGCCCCCTCTTCTCGACAACATTGATGGGAGATTCCTAAAGGCTGAGTCGAACCACTAAGGCCCTTGCCCCTTTTTCGGTGCACTCTACACCCACCCATTCGTCAGGCAGTATCCAAGCTGTTATCACTCCCCTACCCCTGGTCCGCCGCGTAGAGCTCACTTTATATTGCTCCCATCTCACAGGTTGAAGAATAGTGAGCATAATCTTCAACGGTTTGCATCATACCATAGCATCATCTGGATGGTTTTTCAGCATGGCGTCCCTATCTGAATTGGGCTGATTACTGGCCTCTCGAGGGGCGGCCACGGTTTTCTCCCCCGCTTAAAATGCCCATAATGTCCAAAAATTAGTGAAACAAGAGGTCAAAATGGAGGAGTTCCAGATAAAGAATTAAGTAAAGGAGGCTATTTCCGAAGCGGTGCTGACCATGGTCAAGGCGGATATACGTATCGAGCTAAAGCACGGCGTCGCCGACCCCGAAGGGGAAAATACACAAAAGGCCCTCGAGTTGTTGGGATTTACAGACATAAAGAGTGTTAAGACGGTAAAGCTCTTTGAGGTAGAGCTAGACATGCCTCCCGAGCAGGCCAGGGCGGCCGCCGAGGAGATGTGCCACAAGCTCTTGGCCAATCCCGTCATACAGACCTTCCGTATCGATCTGAAGTGATGGTATGACCAAGTTCACTAGGAAAAGGGACGCAGCCTTCCCACTGTATGAGGTGGACCTATTCTCTGCGTCCGACGATGACCTCATGGAGATATCCAGGAGCATGGGGCTCAGCCTCAGTCTGGAGGAGATGCTGGATGTGCGGAAATATTTCGCCGGCAAGAAGCGTCTACCTACCGATGTGGAGATGCAATCCATTGCTCAGGCATGGTCAGAGCACTGCTGTTACAAATCATCCAAAGTATTCCTAAGGGAGCATATCTTCACCATCGAACACCCTGATGTCCTCGCCAAGGGCGACGCGGGGGTAATGGCCTTCGATGATGAGTACGCCTACGCGCTGCGTGTGGAAAGTCATAACCACCCCTCAGCCATTGAGCCCTATGGTGGCGCGGCTACCGGCATCGGCGGCATCGTGCGTGACGTACTGGCCATGGGTGCCCAACCTATCGCCTTGGTCGACCCTTTGTTCTTCGGTCCGCTGGACGTACAAGAGGTCCCTGATGGAGTAAATTTACCAAAGTATCTCGTCAGCGGAGTGGTGGCAGGAATCCGAGATTATGGTAATCGAATCGGCATCCCTACCGTTGCTGGAGGGATGTTCTTTGATCCTTCCTACACTGGCAATTGCCTTGTTAATGTCGGATGCGTCGGCTTCCTGCGACGGGACAAACTGGTCCATAATGCCGTAAAGGGCGTGGGCGACGTTCTCGTACTGGTAGGTGGCCGCACCGGCCGGGATGGCATTCACGGTGTCACATTTGCCTCCGTCGAGCTCGATGCATCGTCCGGAGAAGAATCACGCGGCGCTGTCCAGCTAGGCAACCCTATCATGAAGGAGCCCCTCATCCATGCCTGCCTGGAAGTTAACGAGCAGGGCCTCGTATCGGGTATCAAAGATCTCGGAGGAGGCGGACTCTCGTGTGTGGTTGGTGAGATCGCCCTGGCTGGAGGGTACGGTGCCGAAGTGGACCTGGACCTTGTCCCCCTCAAGGAAGAGGGGTTGGCACCCTGGGAGATCTGGATATCTGAGTCGCAGGAGCGCATGATGCTCGCTGTGCCAGAGTCTAATGTCGATGCCGTTTTCGAAATATTCGATCTCTGGGACGTCCCCGCCACCGTGATCGGCAGGGTCATTCCGCAGAAGAAGGTCAAACTTAGGTACGAGGGTGTGGAGATCTATGATCTTGATCTTGATTTCCTCACCACAGGTCCAGAGTATTGTCGGCCATGTGCTGCCTCAAATGGAAGGGCAAGGGAAGAACTTGTCTTACCGAGGCTTCCCGAGGATCTGAACGCAGCCATAATATCCACGCTTGCAGATCCCAATATCGCCTCAAAGGAGGATATTATTCTTCAATATGATCACGAAGTCCGTGCCTCTACCGTGATCCGACCCCTACAGGGGAAGATATGGTCCCGTGGACCAGGCGACGGAGTTGTCATTAAACCCCTTCTCGATTCCAATCGTGGACTGGCCATCGCTGTCGGCGTTAATCCCTGGTTCACTTTCCAGGACCCATATAATGGCGGAAAGAGCGCTGTGGATGAGGTGTGTCGCAACCTGGCCGCGGTGGGCGGCCGGCCACATGCCCTAACCGATTGTATGAACTTTGGCAATCCAGAGAAGCCAGAACGGTTGTATGAGTTCCGCGAGGCAGTGAGAGGAATCGGCGAGGTGACCAGGGCAATGAATATGGCAGTACCCTCTGGGAATGTCTCTTTCTACAATGAAACCGAACATGGTGCCACATTGCCCACTCCCACCTGCATGGGCGTAGGCATCGTCGAGGACATCCGCAAGTGCGTCACCACCGACCTCAAGCGCGAGGGGAACCTCATCTACCTGATCGGCGAGACCAAGGATGAGATGGGCGCTTCTATCCTGTACCGCCGCTATGGCGGGAGGGGGGGGAAGGTTCCAGAGGTC
>JAAYQQ010000120.1 GCA_012519255.1 Methanobacteriota archaeon
ATTCGATGGACATATAAAATTCTCTCTAATGGGACCTATATTCATGATTTATATCTAAGTGAAAAAGAGGCCCTACTCCCCCTCGAATGAATTTATAATGTCACGATGCCTATAATAATATAACTTACTTCAATCTATCAAACGCTCTACAATCTCCGAAGAGATTCATTCGCACCCGACTGTAATTTTTTATTTAAAATCAAACGTTCTTAATGAACACTATCTGGCCCCGTCCAAGTCATCCTATCAGCAATATCTACTCCTGTGGTATAAAACCGTCAATCTTCTGGCAAGTTTCAGGAGGTGTGGATGTTTTGTCCGACTTATGTTAATAGTTGCGAGGGAACCTTATACACAGGAGTGTGCAGTTTTACTAATTGCATTTTCAAACACTCTCTTAGAGTCAACTATGGAGATGAATAGTATTAGATGTGCTAGGATGTACAAGTCCAGAAGCCCTATTCGATAGCTGTGCCTAATTGGGGCAACTCTTTCCATAGGTGCCCTCCTTGAAGCAGATTATTAGAATTGTCACTTTAATGATGTCACTCTCTAGTCTGATAGAGAAAGATGGTGTTTTGCTGCCCCCTAATCATAGAGGCCCAACAGGCCTGTCCTGGCGGTTTCGCAGACAGCTCGAATATCGTCGCAATCTCCTTGATTGAGACGGGCCCCTGCTCTTTATCACATACTTCAATATCTCGGCCTGGCGAATGCTGATGTCTAGAATGTTTGCAGCGATCCTGAACGCCCCTCGCTGTTTCATTCTGCTTCAGAAGGATGTATTCCATCACGTCCTGAAGGGCTTTCTCCATACATCTGAAATTATAATTCAGGAATGGGTCAGGTCGTTGTCATCCGACTCCGTGTAGAGGTATGGCCTGCCAATAGCGATGATGGCGCCAAACGTTCGGACCGAGCTCGAACGACTGCCCGGGGAGTGGCCAAATTCTTTCCCTAGTCTCATCGCAATCGGAGTGGCCTATGGGAGGTAGCTTTTGGCTCTACGACTACCACTCTTCAACCATCCTTCTCCAGATCGCCCTCCAGTCCTCCTCACTCTCATTATCACTTTCATTGTCTCCTGCCCCGGCGCCATCTTCGCCCTCTTCTGGTTCGGGTTCGTCCGGGCCAGGCTCGGGAATTGGCTCTGGGGGTGGCTCAGGTGTCGGCTCGGGCTCAGGAGGTTTATCTGGGCCGGGCTCGGGCACAGGCGTCTCGACTGGCTCAGCAGGCGGTGGCAAGGGAGTCGGCGCGGGAGCGGGCGTCGCTGGCTGTGGGGTCGGAGCAACTTCTCCCCCCTCATCGCTCGCTCTGGGACTGGGCGTTTCCTCAGCGCCCTCATCCGCCCCTGGAAAGATCTTTGGAAAAGTGAGGTCCACAGTTGGCACCCCCTCTTCCGCTATGAACATCGCTATGAACAATGTCAAGATGACCACCGTTGCCCCGAATATACACAAGGATTCTTTATCCAATCATCTTCCCTCTGACAGGTGGTTATCTGATAGCTGGAGGTATTAATTATCTACCTTGATAAGAGAGATCAGTTCCACAATGGATCCATGCTCATTCTAGTAATCGGCACCCCTCCTTTCCCATCGATCCGATGAGTGATACATCTCATATTGCATCACTCAGATAACAAAACTAAAATACCTCTGGTTAAATGCCGCTCGTCTTGCCTCGATGCGTCATGCACCGAATCCCATCGGCAGCGGCGATCGCAAGCTCGGGTGCATCGTCCCTAAGGCAAGGGGACGCCCGGTGGGGGTTCTAAGATGAACCAGATAACATACGACCTACTGACAACAATATGTGAAAGGTGCGGGGGCCGCTGTTGTTTCTACGCCAAGCCGCCGCTGACCGAAGAACGCACCTCCGTCCTCCTGGAGAACGGCATGACCTCAGACGATATACTATTCCAGAACTATCGTAAGCTGGACTGCAAGTCTACTGGTTTCTGCGTCGGTTATCAGGATGGGCGATGCACGATCCATCATGTTAAGCCAGAGACCTGTGTGGCCGGGCCATTCACCTTTAAAGTTAGTGGTGACATGCTGGAGATACGCATCCGACAGGAGCGCATATGTGACCTCGCTAGGTTCCTTAACAATAACCCCGAGGTTTACAGAGAACAATATGAGCTGGCACTGCAGAATATTACTTCTCTGCTCAAGGCACTGCCTCCAGAGGAACTGAGTGAAGCATCGAAGGCATGGAGGGGGTCTACCGATGTGGTAGCTACAATCCCTCTCGCCGAGGCCCTCTCCTCCGATAACATGAATTAGGCAGCAATGCCTGCGCGAGGCATTATGGCACCGCGCCCTTCATGGCGAAACCATTCTCTGGCCTTCAAGGCCATGAGGCCACGCCCACGAGGCAGGTGCTTCTCAGCGCCTGTTTTCACTCTTTGTCCGCATATGTAATAGAGGATGTATGTGGCCGAGCTCATGGTCCGGAGGCTTGAAGGCTACAAACTCTACCACAATATGATCTGGGTGCTGCCATCCCTGGCAATTCAGATTCTGCTCGGTGTGCTCATTTGCTCCAGACCTATCTGACTGTAATTATCATCTGTCCAGGGCTAAACGGGTCACTTTGAATTACATCAGTTATTGAAAGATGGGGTCAGGGTATGTTCGGCAGCATGACCACGAATCGTGCCCCCTTGGAATAATCGCCGGGTACCCGGTCCTCTGCCCACACTGTTCCGCCATATTCTTCCACCACTCTCTTAACCAGATGCAGGCCCAAACCCCGGCTAACCCACTTGGTCAGGCCAAGCATAGAGCGGTTAAAGATCATTGATTTACGATCATCCGGTATTCCTGGACCGTTATCCTCGATATCCACCCTGACCTGTTCTTTCCCATCGTGAATCCCATTGCTCAAGGTGATGAGAATATCAACAGGTCCAGAAGAGTGTTTGACGGCGTTGCTGATGATGTTGGAGAATGCTACAATCAATAGTTTGGAAGCCATCACCTGGCACTTGGCGGGGCCGCGTAAATCTATCTTTACCTCTCGCCCTGGCGTATGCTCGTATTCCCAACTTACTTCCTTAAGTATCTGAGAAAGATCGATCGGTTCTCTCTCTTCCCGACCTGCCTCGAGCCTCTGCAGGTCCCACACGTTGGCAATAAGCTCTGTACTGTTTCTCAGCTCTTCCAGAGGCTTGGTAATCAGCCTGCGGTCCTTTTCGTCGAGCTCGAACCTCTCTTCAGCCAGCTGCAGATATCCCATCGCCGCGGCGTTATAGTTCCTGATATCGTGGGTTAGCAGATCAACATACAGCTCTGCCCTCAACCTCGACTCCTTCACCTCCTTCTCCAATCTCTTCCGGGCAGTAATATCGGTCACGGTACTCAGGGCGCCATCGATCTTTCCGTCGGAATTGAGAATGGGCACACTGGAGACGAGGATGGTGCCTCGCCCCCCATCGAGTCGCTCGATCTCGAGCTCCTCGTTGATCACCCTCTCTCCCCGGAAGGCCCGAGCGAGTGGCCAATCCTCTGGTTCAAGGATCATCCCTGTCTCTGGCCGCCGTCCGCTGAAGCGACTAAGGTCATCAATTCGTGTAAATGTCTCCCTTCCTCCCCAGGCCTGGAACATATGCTGGTTCAAGTTGACTACCAGGCCTGCCGCGTTGATCAGGATGATCCCTACTGGCAAAGTATCAAAAATAACCTCTAGACGGGCACGTTCTTCCTCGTTGCGCAGACGTGCCGCTTCCTGCTCGGTAATATCTGCCAAAACGCCATCGATCCACTCGATGACGCCATCGGGCCCCCGTATCGTCGTTAGGGTTAGCGAGGCGATGATGGGGACACCATCCTTTCGCATGGCCTTCACCTTAAGGTCCTTTACTCCATCCTCTTGATCTAGACGTTCCAGGAGCATGGACTCACCCTTTCCATTCGGATACAAGGTCAGGGGCGGTACGGATAACAACTCTGCGACACTATCATATCCAAG
>JAAYQQ010000121.1 GCA_012519255.1 Methanobacteriota archaeon
AACCCCCATGGAGATCGACCATCAGAGATGGGGACATGGTCCTGGGGCGTCCTGGTACTGGGACTCACAGTCGCCATCGCCGGCGCCATCGTGACCGGCCTCTCCGGGAAAATCACGCTCGAGGGAGAAACTTCCTTTCAAGAGAGTACCGTCATGCTCGCTGGACTGGGATTGTATGTACTGGGCCTGCTGACCTTCTTACCCATCATGTTATCCCGAGGTAGGGCCTGACCATGCCCTACGTGGCTGCATGCTTATGTTGCCGTTACCTTGCCTTTCTTTCCCGAGATGGATGGTAAGGTGAGACCATGCCTCACTTTTTTGTTCTCTTCTCCTCGTTCCTATTGATGGTCTCGACGACGCTCTCAATGATTCCCTCAAAGGCCTGCGCCGCTGGCGAGTCTGGGTTCGCGGCGACGATAGGCATGCCCTCATCACTGCTGTTTACCACATCTGGGTCGATAGGTATCCGGCCAAGGAATTGAATCCCCAGTTCTTTGGCCGCCTTCTCTCCTCCGCCGATCTTGAACAGATCTATCTCTTCGTTGCAGTGGGGGCAATGCAGCCCGGCCATGTTCTCCACGATGCCAAGCACTGGGACGTGAAGTCCTTCCGAAAACAGCACGGTCTTACGTGAGTCCAGCAGGGCGACGTCCTGAGGGGTGGTGACAATGATGGAACCGTCGGCGTTGGGAATGAGCTGCGCGATGGAGAGCGGCTCGTCACCAGTGCCTGGAGGCAGATCAACGATAAGGTAGTCAAGATCGCCCCAATGGACGCCTTCGATAAACTTTCTCAACGCTACCATCTTCATCGGCCCCCGCCAGACGATGGGCTGATCGTGATCGGGGCTGAGGAGGGCCATGCTCATGACCTTTAGGTGCGGCGGAACGATTGCAGGATAGATGCCCTCGTCATCGGCGGCGAGAATCGCATCCTCGATGTTAAGCATCTTGGGAACGTTTGGCCCATGAATGTCGCCGTCCAGTAGCCCAACCTCATATCCCCGTATGGATAGGCCAACGGCGAGATTGACCGAGACAGTGCTCTTGCCCACTCCGCCCTTTCCTGACATAATGATGATTGTATGTTTGATTCTGGAAAGCTTCTGGAAGAGCTCGGCATCCTCTTCCCTCGCGGTAATGACATTGATATCTCCTTGCATGGCACTCATATCCAAGGACGATGGTATTGATGGCCATATTATAAAAGCGCCATGTCCCCAGACTTCGGAGGGAGGCACCTGGAGCTAAGGAAGTATTCAGAATATTTTGTGGTCGACATTCTTCCATGTTGTCAATAGCTCATGGGCTCCCAGGCTGTTTGGTCCGAGATCTCCATGCCCATTATATCATTACAAATTAGATGATAAATAAGATATAATTGACAGGTCATTCCATGCCGGGGGGATTTATTTTGATAGATAAAAAATCCGCATTCTGGGTAACATCGACCCTGCTGGTATGCACATTTGTAATATTCGTTATTCTAGCCTTCCTGGTGACGCCAACCTTGGACATTAGCGGGATAGATCCGAATATCATACCGCTGCTGGAGAATTTGAATCAATTGGTATGGTGGA
>JAAYQQ010000122.1 GCA_012519255.1 Methanobacteriota archaeon
AACATCAATTACTTCAGGGCTCTTGAGAAGGCATGGGATATTTTTGTCAAACTGACAGAATGTAGAGAGAGCCTCTGTAAGATTCCCTCGATCAAGCCGTTTCCATTCAATGCGCTAGAGGAGCTTGGCCGCACAGAGGTCGATATCCAGAGGCTTGATGAAGAGTGTAATGATCTGAACGTAAAGCATCGCAGCACAGGAGACGAACTTGAACGATGTGTGGTCAGAGAAGAAGTCCTTGATCAGGCCGACACCATACATACACTCGAACGAAAGATTGAACAATATCATAGTCAGAAGGATGATCTCAAGAAGGTTCAATTGGAGAGAAAACAGCAACAGTCGAATCTTGACGAAAAGCTGAAGTCCCTTGGAGCGGGGTGGGATGAGGAGCAAATAATCAAATTTGATACATCGGTTCCCGCTCAGGACGATGCAAAAGAGCTCCGCAAACGCCTCGCGCAAACAGAGAATGATTGTGCAGTGCAAAGGTCTCAACTTGAGATTAAGGAGAGGGGAGTAGAAGAAAAGAGGGAATCCCTCAGAGAGTTGAAGAGGCAACGTGGCGAGATAGGCGATGTTGATGATCCGAACACCGCTCAAGAACGATACAGCAGGTCTCGTGAGCTATTGGGAAAGATCCGACACATCAAGGAACTCAATACGCAGCTTAGCTCCACCAAGCGGGAAGAGGCGATAGCTGCAGGGAGTAAGGCCTCACTCCGCCCTGCCCAGCCACTTCCACTATGGCCCGGCGTCCTGGTCATGCTCTCTACCGTTCTTGTCTTGGTGTGGGGCCATCTTACTGATACGCTCTTGATTGCGGGGGCCATCGCTCTTATTTTACTCATTGCTGCAGCCAGTATTTTCCTCGCTGGAAGAAAGAAGGTCGGGGAAAATAGCACAGAAGGGGTCGTCCATCCCAAAGAAGGAGTAAAGACGCTCGCAGAACAGCGAAAGGAGATCGAACGAGAGATATCGGAGCAAGAAAAAATCATACGATCCTGTGCCACATCGCTTGGACTTGACACTGTCCCTTCACAGATTGCCGCTGAAGATCTCGTAAACACATACGATGATGCCATCAAGAAATCAGAGAGGGCATATGATCTTGACACAAGCATCTCCAATGCAAAGGAAGCCTGCAGCCGCGCAGAGGCGTCACTGAGGAAAGCGCAGGAGATGATGGCGGGTGCCCTTTCTGAACGCGAAGATGCTTTGGACGCATGGAAGCGATGGTGTCGAGAGCGGAATCTTCCTGAGTCCATGGATCCTGAACTCATCCCAGATCTCATCGCCGATATCAGGCAGGCCGCTGGCCTATATGTGAACATCAGCGCGATGGATGAGAGACGGGAAGAGCTGTCAAAGGATATTCAATCCTTTGAAGATGGGATCATTGCTGTTGCCAAGGCCTGTAACGAGCCCCTTGGCAGCTCTCCCGATGTCATTTTAGAGGGATTGATTCGACTACTCGACCAGGAAGAAGAGTCGAAAAGAAGGCGCGATACGCTCATTGAACAGCTGAATGAAGTAGAGAGGGCGCTGGAGAGTGCTTCTGCTAAATATAATGAAGCAAGGGAGAGACTGGAAGATATTCTGAATGAGAGGGGTGCGAAGACTCCGGAGGAATATCGTGAGAAAGAGCGTTTGTCTCGCGAAAGACAGGAGCTTGAGAAGAGCATTCGGGATGCTGAATCCGAGATCAAGAGAATCAGCGGTGAAGAGGGATATCATGACTTCATCAAGGCTCTGGAAGAATATGATCCGATCTCGATGCAAACCAGTCTTGAGGAGAAGGGGCGAGAACTCAAGGAGATGAAGGAAAGAATTGACGACATTCTCAAGGATATCGGAATGCTTAAAGAGCGTCGCTCTGGAATCGAGGACGACAATGATCTCACTCAGCTCCTCTCCCGTGAGGCTGCATTGAGGGAGGATATCGGCCAGATGTCTCGGCAGTGGGCAGTATACTCTACAGCATCCAGTCTCCTTAAGATGGCAGTGGAGACCTTCGAACGGGAACGTCAGCCAATGATCCTCCAGGAGGCTCAATCATTCTTCACTGGAATTACCAACGGAAGGTATTCGCGAGTGGTCAAACCACTTGACGGTTCTGATTCCTACATCGAGGAGGCAACCGGTGCCCAGAAGAAGGTTGACGAGCTTTCTCGAGGGACAGCCGAACAGCTGTATCTTTCACTGCGGTTCGGTTATATCCGCGACTATGCAAATTCATCCATCCCGGTGCCGGTCATCTTTGATGATATCCTGGTGAATTTTGATCCGGTTCGCCGGAAAAATGCCTGCCGGGCGATCGCTGAACTCGCCGAAACGTGCCAGGTCATTTACTTCACCTGCCATCCACAGATTGCCAGGGATCTGACTGAAGTAACGCCTGATACAGTGGTGATGGATATCTCTTCGGAGTGATAAAACTCCTGGACACTGCCATAAGGACTCATGAAGGGGGAGATTCATAAAACACACATGGTGGGGGACCTCGACCCTTCTTTCCCCGCGACAGGATGCGCCCATTAGCGTCATCATTAATTGTACCCGATAGGGGGCGTCAATTCGACTCATGGGCGAAGGTACTGGATAAATCAAGCAGTTATCTAGCTAGAGGAACAATCTGAACGCTGTGCTACCGCATACTCTACGGGGCCGGGGGTAGAGTTCCGTTATATCTCGTGGCAATCTACGCCTCAACACGGAGCTTGAGATTTTTGAAGTAATATGGATATGGATATCACCCATGGCCCCAGGATTCCTTCAACACGGTCATCTCGATAATGTTGTCGTGATGATGATGTCCAATTAGGTCGCCACCTCATCCTTTTTTTCGAATTTAAAAAATGACACTTTAATCCGGTCAGATAGCCGTCTGATGAGTGAGCGCCTCATCGCACATGCGTCCAATCCACGGGCAGGGAATAGTATAATCACATGCCGCCTCACATATGAACAGGCGTCTTGGATCTAACCCAAACGAGGACACTGGATGTTCAGTGAAGCCGTGGAAGCGCAGGAGGGGCCGAGGAAACGTTCCCGGACGCTTGGAAAGGAAGAGCAGAGGAGGATTCGGCGTTGGGCCGCGGTCCAGTCGATCTGGAAATTGGATCCCCGCCGCATGGTCAGGAACCCAGTGATGTTCGTTGTTGAGATTGGCGGCGCGATGACGACATTGCTCTTCTTTCAGGCCATCCTGGGGAGGGGTGAGGCTCCCGCCCCCTCCATCGCACTGGTCTCCATCTGGCTCTGGTTCACGGTCATCTTCGCGAACTACTCCGAGGCGCTGGCTGAAGGGCGGGGCAAGGCCCAGGCCGATGCCCTCCGCAGTATGCGAACGACCATCGAGGCCATGAAACTAAACGAAGATTACAGTATCGTCAAGGGGACGCGGCCGGAAAGCTCTGATTATTCCATCATCTCCTCGACTGACCTGCATAAGGGCGACCTCTTCTTCGTCCAGGCGGGTTCTCTTATCCCTGCAGACGGAGAGGTCGTTGAGGGCGTCGCCTCTGTCGATGAAAGTGCCATTACCGGCGAAAGCGCGCCGGTCATCCGGGAGTCGGGAGGGGACCGAAGCGCGGTGACCGGCAGCACCCGCCTTCTTTCCGACTGGTTAATAGTCGGGGCAGTCTCCGATCCGGGCGAGGGGCTCATCGATAAGATGATATTACTAATAGAGGGGGCACGGCGTCAGAGGACGCCAAACGAGATCGCGCTGAACACCCTGCTCATCGGTCTGACGGCGGTGTTCATCGTGGTATGCACGACGTTGCTTCCCATTTCCATCTATAGCGCCCATGTCGCAGGACATGGGAGCCCGATCCCCCTTACATCCATCATTGCTCTCCTTGTCTGCCTGGTCCCAACAACGATTGGAGGGCTATTGAGCGCGATCGGCATCGCTGGCATGGACCGTCTGATCCAGAAGAACGTCATCGCCTCCTCTGGCCAGGCAATAGAGGCGGCCGGAGACGTGGACGTGCTCCTTCTGGACAAAACGGGGACCATTACCTTCGGCAACCGGCAGGCCGTGGAGATCATACCCCGAGAGGGGGAGAACGAGGATGTAGTGGCCGAATACGCCCTGCTCTCATCCCTGTCCGACGAAACACCAGAGGGGCGCAGTATCGTGACCCTTGCCATGGAGAAGTATGGCGCCAAGGGGCGGGTCGAGGAACTGGAAGCGGGCCCAGTGATACGCTTCATACCGTTCAGCGCGCACACGCGGATGAGCGGGGCAGACTATGATGGCAAGGTCATCCGCAAGGGGGCGGCCGACGCCATCGACCGACATGTCAGGGCCTCTGGCAATGAGGTCCCAAAAACGATTGTGCGGGAGGTGAACCGCATCGCCCGTTCGGGCGGGACGCCCCTCATCATAGCTGTGAACGGCAAGGTCACGGGAGTAATCCATCTCAAGGACATCATTAAGCCTGGCATGAAGGAGAGGTTCACCCAGCTCCGCCGCATGGGCATCAAGACCGTCATGATAACCGGTGACAACAAGATGACGGCAGCGGCCATAGCGGCAGAGGCGGGGGTGGATGACTATCTGGCCGAGGCCACCCCCGAGAATAAGTTGAAACTCATCCGCCAATACCAGGCCGAGGGGCGCCTCGTGGCGATGACCGGGGATGGGACGAATGACGCGCCTGCGCTGGCCCAGGCAGATGTGGCGGTGGCGATGAATAGTGGCACCCAGCCAGCCAGGGAGGCAGCCAACATGGTCGACCTGGACAGCGATCCGACCAAACTGATCGAGGTCGTCGAGACGGGAAAACAACTGCTAATGACCAGGGGGGCCCTGACGACATTCAGTATCACCAACGACGTGGCCAAATATTTCGCGATCATACCGGCGGCCTTTGCCAGCACCTATCCCGCGCTGGAGGGGCTGAACTTCATGGGGCTCCATGCGGCCATCCTTTCTGCCGTCATCTTCAACGCCATCATTATCGTGCTGCTCATCCCCCTTGCCCTGAGGGGGGTAAGATATCGTCCTTTGAACGCTGCCGAGTCCCTCCGGAACAACCTGCTGCTCTATGGTCTTGGCGGCCTGTTGGTTCCATTCATTGGAATCAAGCTGATAGACATGGGCTTGCTCACCTTGGGGATAGGGCCTTGAATGATATCGTAAGGGCCGGGAGGAAGAAAGAACAGAATGCCAGAACTACGAGGGCATTGCTGGAGGCAATAAGAAGACAGGTGCGGCCAGCTCTGACAATATTCCTCATCCTCGCCCTTATGACGGGCGTGGCCTATCCACTTCTGGTCACCGGAGCGGCCCAGGTCCTGTTCCCGCAACAGGCCAATGGCTCCCCTATCATGCAGGATGGCGCGGTGGTCGGCTCGGATCTTATAGGGCAGCCGTTCAGCGATCCCAAATACTTCTGGGGCCGCCCCTCGGCTACCCCATCGTTCGAGTACAACGCCTCCCTCTCGCGTGGAACCAACTACGGTCCCAACAACCCGGCCCTGGGGCAGATGGTGCAGGTGAGGATCGATGCCCTCCATGTCGTCGATCCAAACAACACCCAGCCTATCCCTTCCGATCTGGTGACCGCTTCCGCGAGCGGGCTTGACCCCGATATCAGTGTGGCCAGCGCCATGTATCAGCTGCCCAGGGTGGCGCGAGAGCGCAACATGAGCGAGGAGTCTGTCCACCTGTTGATCGAGCAGAACACCCAGGAACGTCAAATCGGCATACTGGGGGAGAAGAGGGTCAATGTTCTGAGGCTCAATCTCGCCCTCGACCAGCAACATGTCCAGGGGGGCGGGGCGGCCGTGCAACCCGTCCAGGCCCCGGATGAGCGAGTCCTGGGCATGACCACTGCTGACTGGCTGTTCCTGGCAATCTTTCTGACGCTCATGGTCATCGCCGCCATGGTCATCGGAAGACTGCTCGCTGTCGTATACGATGAGAAGCCTGGGAGGGTGACCCGCCTCATGAGGCGTTTTGAGTCATACATCTATCGCCCAGCCAACGTGGGGGGCGAGGGAATGAGCTGGAAGATGTATGCCTTCGCACTGCTGCTGTTCAACCTGATCGGTTTTCTCTTCCTGATGGCCGTCATCCTTCTGCAACCATATCTTCCCCTCAATCCCCAGGGCCTTGGTCCAGTGTCCATTGACACGGCCTTCAATGTCGCGGTCAGCTTTACGACCAATACAAATTGGCAGCCCTACGCCGGCGAGACCACCATGAGCTACTTCACCCAGATGATCGGTCTGACCGTCCAGAACTTCCTCTCCGCGGCGACGGGTCTGTCGGTGATAATGGCCCTGATCAGGGGAATACGGCAGAAGGCGGCCGACGACCTTGGCAACTTCTGGAGGGATGTTACGCGGGCCACCCTCATCCTGCTGCCCATCTCTTTCATTCTGGCGCTCATCTTGGTCTCCCAGGGCTCGGTCCAGACCCTGGATGGCCCGATGTCGGCGCACCTCCTCCAGCCCCTTATCGATGCCGCTGGCAACCCGATCTCGGTCCAGACAATTCCCAGGGGGCCCGTGGCCTCCCAGGAGGCCATCAAGCTGCTGGGGACGAATGGGGGCGGCTTTTTCAATACCAACTCGGCCCATCCGTTCGAGAATCCCACTCCGCTGACGAATCTCATCGAGATCGTCTCCATCCTGGTAATACCTGCGGGGCTATGTTTCACCTTTGGGAGCATGGTCGGGGATAAGAGGCAGGGGTTCGCCCTGTTCGCCGCCATGCTGGTGATCTTCATTGCCTTCCTCGGCCTGGCCATATGGGCCGAGGGGGGAGGCAACACGACCCTGTCCAGAATGGGAGTCTCCCAGATCGCCACGGAGCTCCAGCCCGGCGGGAATATGGAGGGCAAAGAGGTCAGATTTGGAGTGGTGCCCTCATGCGCCTTCGCGGTAACAACAACCTCCGCCTCTTGCGGGGCAGTGAACTCGATGCACGATTCTTACACGCCTCTGGGAGGAATGGCCCCCCTGATCCTGATGCAGTTCGGCGAGGTTGTATTCGGAGGTGTGGGGCTAGGATTATCTGGTATGCTGGTCTTCGTCATTATCGCGGTCTTCCTGGCAGGTCTTATGATAGGCCGCATGCCCGATTATCTCAGCAAGAAAATAGGTCCATACGAGATGAGATTGTGCGTGGCGATCATTCTCCTCCCGATAGTGATTGTTCTGACGGGGGTAGCCATGGCTGTCATGCTGCCCGAGGGGCGGGCGGGCGTCCTCAACCCCGGCCCCCATGGATTCACCGAAATCCTGTATGCCTTCACCTCGGCGACCAATAACAACGGGAGCGCCTTTGCTGGCCTTTCCTCAGACACGCCGTTCTACAACGTGACCCTCGCCCTCTCCATGCTCCTGGGCCGTTACCCAATTATCATGCTGACCCTGGCGCTGGCCGGGGCATTGAGCATCAAGAGGACCGTACCTCCCAGCCCGGGTTCCCTGCCAACTCACACGCCACTGTTCGTCTTTTGGCTCATCGGAGTGATTGTATTATTAGGGGCGCTGAGCTATTTTTTGACGTTGGCCCTGGGACCGATCGTCGAGTTCCTGATGACCGGCGGGGGGTGATGGCAATTGAGCAATGAGCGACCAAGTCCCGACGAGCTGCTCAGGCAGGTAGAAGAAGAAGAGAAAAAGCAGTCGCGTGGTAAGCTCAAGATATTCCTGGGCTATTCGGCGGGGGTAGGAAAGACCTATTCCATGCTCGAGGATGCACACTACCGCATCAAGCAGGGTATGGACGTCGTGGTGGCCTCCGTGGAGCCACATGGCCGGAAGGAGACAGAAAGGCTTCTCGAAGGATTGGAGTGCATGCCCCTTAAGACGATAGAATACCGGGGAATCGTTCTGAAAGAGCTTGACCTGGATGCGGTCCTGGCACGGAATCCTCAGATCGTCCTCGTGGATGAGCTTGCCCACACGAACGTTCCAGGTTCCCGGAACGCCAAGCGATATCAGGATGTTCAGGAGCTCATCGGCGCAGGCATCGATGTATACGCCACCCTGAATATTCAGCACCTGGACAGTATGAACGATAGGGTGACCCAGATAACCAAGATCAGGGTTCGAGAGACCATCCCCGACTCGGTATTAGATGAGGCAGACGAGATCGAGATAGTGGATCTCCCTCCCGAAGAGTTAATGCAGCGTTTCCGTGAGGGGAAGGTCTACATCCCGTCCCAGGCCGCGATGGCCATTGAGAACTTCTTCAATGAAGGCAACCTGATCGCGCTGCGGGAGATGACTCTCCGGAGGGCAGCGGAGCGGGTCGACGAGCAGATGCTGGAATACATGCGGAGCCGCTCGATCCCGGGGCCGTGGCCAGCGGGGGAGACGTTATTGGTGTGTATTGGCAACAGCAGTGCACTGAACGAGAAGTTAATAAGGAACGGCCGGCGCCTGGCTGATGAACTGAATGCGGAGTGGTATGCGCTGTATGTCGAGACTCCCGCCCATGATCGCCTATTCCCGGAGGATAGGATGCAGGCCGTAAGGGCATTAGAGATAGCAGCGAAGATGGGTGCCAAAACGTCCTCCGTTTTCGGAGTGTCCATCGCCGAGGAGGTAGTCCGATTCGCCAGGAAGAACAACGTGACAAGGATCATCGTCGGCAAGCCCGTTCGCCCTCGTTGGCGAGAGCTCATCTTTGGTTCAGTGGTTAATCAGATAGTCTTCCTCGGCAGTTCAATGGACATTCTCATCATCAGTGATGTGGGAAAGGAAGAGCTGGGCAAGAAGCGGGAACGGAAAACGGTGGAGTGGCTAGCTGGGAGTCAATACCTCTACGGTTCCGGGCTTGTCCTGGCCATAACAATATTGGCATATCTGATCAGGCCATATCTCTCGCCTACAAACCTGGTCATGCTATATCTCATTGGCGTGGTCATGTCCGCCATCGCCTGGGGACTAAGGTCCGCCATCTTCACCGCGGCGATCAGCGTCCTGGTCTTCGATTTCCTTTTCATACCTCCTTACATGAGCCTGCGGGTATCGGACACAGAGTATGCCATCACCTTTGCTGCCTTCCTCATGGTGGGCGTGGCGATCAGTCTACTTGTTGTCCGGTCGAGAGATTATGCTTCCGCCGCACAGCGCAGGGGAGACTACATCTCGGCCCTGTATGAGCTGAGCTTTGATCTGGCCAGTGTCAACGATATTAAGGTGGCATTGGAGGTGGTCGGCGGACATATCCAAACAACATGTAATTGCAACTCGGTCTTTTTGTTGCCCAGGGGCGATTTTCTCACGACGATCTACACCAGCGACAAACTGGAGCTGGATGAGAAAGAGATAATAGCTGCCAGCTGGACCTACCATAACGGCACAACAATGGGGAGGGGCACCGATACCCTGTCCTCAGCTGCCTTGAAGTACTATCCGCTCAGGACGCCGAATGGGATCGTTGGGGTCATGGGCATCAGGTCCAAGGAGCGGGAGGGGGTCATTAACCCTGAGCAGGAGCGTTTGATCGAGGCCTTCGCCAGCCAAACCGCCCTGGCTATAGAGAGAATAGAGTTATGGGAGCAGATCCACAAGCCAATAAGTCACCCATGACGTAGTATGAGCATGGCCAGGGTTTGATGAGGTTTTGAGACATGCTACTGTAGATGATCTCACATTCAGGGTTAATGGAGCGGCCAACCTCAGGCTCTTGAATCATTACCT
>JAAYQQ010000123.1 GCA_012519255.1 Methanobacteriota archaeon
AGGGCAACCAGGCCGCCGATGGCAGAGGTCATGGCCCCGAAGAGCAAGGGATCGATATCTCCGATCCCGGTCTTTATGACCACAAACTGAGAGCCATACAGCAGACTCGCCATCAGGGAGAGGAGCACGGCCGAGCGTCTATTCTCCTCTCCTTCTTCAGTAATTGACCACACTTTCTTCTCACACCTCGGGCCGGCACCCTACAATACTTCATGCACTTAGGCTTTCCCGCTCCAGACACGATTCTCTCCGGAAACATTTTTCAGTACCGAACGCCTTATTTTATATGTTCAGATGTTTGAGCGAGTTCTCTTCCCGCTGGACTTCTCGGAGCAGTCTCTCCGGATGTTCGATTGCATAATGGAGCTGAAGCATTTCGGTACCAAGGAGATTGTTTTGGTCTTCGTCTCCGCAGGAGGGCAGCCCCTGACATATGGGCAACGAGGTATTTTAGACAGGCTCAAGAGAGACCTCCGGCAGGCCGGCTTCAGGACCAGCGAGGTCATCGCGTCGGGGGAGCCGGTCAAGGAGATACTGCAGACGGCAGAACGGGAGAATGTATCACTCATTGCCATGGCATCCAGCGGAAAGGGCAAGGCCAGGGAGCTCATAGTGGGCTCAACCTCCTTCGGGGTGCTGCGTTCCACTCGCTGGCCTGTACTTATTGGCAAGTTTCGGGCAATTGGGGGAGCCGGTCGGAAGGGAGTAAGACAGGGTCGCCGCCCCATCTTTCAGCGGGCCCTTGTCCCCATTGATCTTGCCACTTGCAGGCCCATATATGAAGAGATCCTCCCCCGACTCTCCGCCCTGGGACTGAGGGAGGCAATACTCTTTCATGTGGTGGAATCTACCAAGTATGCGCTTGACGATGGTGAGCGGTTCAAGCAGGTCCTGGATCAACTGGAGATGCATAGGGAAGAGCTGTCGGGTCAGGGATGCACCGTGACCACCCATGTCCACTTTGGTACGGTGTCCTATAACATTTTAGAGGCTACGCGGGAGCTCGGTGCCTCCATGATTTTGCTGGGAACTCATCGAAAGACACTGTTCCAGGAGATCGCCCTCGGCGGCAACTCCGAGGAGGTAATCCGTAGGTCCCCGGTCCCTCTCCTGATCGTTCCCTGCGAGTGATGGAAATAGCATGAGTCCCCGGTCCCTTGTGCCCCCATTTCTCCTTCTTGCGGCGCTCGCCGCATTGTTGCCCATACCAGGGGGCAGCCCATACTGGCCCATTGTGGGGCTCTGGGCCATGGGGATCTGTGTCCTCATCCCCCTTTCCCTCGGGGGCCGCCTTGCCCGACCGGGAACAGCCGCCGCCCTGCTTCTATTGATGCCCGCGGCGGCAAGCGCATTTGACGGCTCCCCGCACGTTTCCCTTCTCCAGCTAATTCTAATTCCCGAGCTGGCATTCCTTCTTTCCTATCTCACTCTTTATCCTCGCGAATCCATCTCGCCCCTCATTCTTCCATGCCTCTCTGCCTTGTTGGCCAGCGCATTTGTGGCTGTAAGTGGTCTCAGCCTGTACTATATCGACCGGATCTTCGGCACCTCTCTGATACCTACAAACTCTGCGCTGATGTGGCAGCTTTCCGCCGGTCTGCTGGGCATCCTGGCGATGTTCCTACTTTTCTTCAGCCACGCCTTGTTGAAGGCCAGGAGGGCGAAAGGATGATGGACTCAAAGAAGGAACGATGCGTCGCCGCTCTAGGCATCCTGACCTTGCTTGCCGTCCTGCTCGCCAGCATATTCGAGGCTGAACCCTATCCTGCGCTAACCGCCATCCTGGGGATCGGTCTTACTGGCGTGCCCATGTTATTGCGGCGGCATGCCTGTCTGCCCCTCCCCTGGATGCTCACCGCTTTGACCGCGGCGGTAACATTCCTTCACTCCTTTGGCATCCTCGCCCATGCGTATGATAAGGTGTGGTGGTGGGACATTCTCACTCACGTCGCAGCGACGGTGGTCCTTGCCATAGTGGTGAACATAATAATCCTGGTAGTGGGAAGGCGAGAGCCCAGGGTCAAGTTGCCGTTGAGATACATCCCCTTGGTCTCCCTTGGACTGATCATCTCGCTCGGGGTGTTATGGGAGGTACTGGAGTTTGCCTTCGATGGTCTACTGGGGATGACCATGCAGTACGATCTCCACGACACCGCGATAGATCTAAGCATGGATATCCTGGGAGGCGTGCTTGTGGCAATTCTCATCCCCCCATATATGGAAGGTCTGGATGAGAATTACGGCCTTTGTGAGTACCTCAGCCCTCTCTCTCGGCAATGAAGTCGGAGAGATATTCACGGAGGGGCGGCCCAAGCTCGGGATCTTCCAGGGCCAGTCGCATTGTGGTTTTCAGCCAGCCCAGTTTGTCCCCAATATCGTAGCGGGTGCCTTCGAACTGCAGGCCGTACAGCGGCTCCTCCTTCTGGAGCAGGCGCAGGGCATCGGTGAGCTGGATCTCTCCGTCTCGCCCGGGCGGGGTCCGTTCGATGCATTCGAAGATGCGGGGCGATAGAACATATGTGCCCGTGATCCCCAGATTGGAGGGGGCATTCTCTGGCAGGGGCTTCTCCACCAGGTCATCGATTGCGTATAGCCGATCAGATATCCTCTTGCCGCTGATGATGCCGTAGTCCTGGACCTTGTTGGGAGCCACGGGCTCAACCGCGATGACCGAACCTCCCCGCTCCCCCTGTACGTCCATGAGCTGCCTGACCACCGGGACTGCGGATAGATTAATGGTATCGCCCAGCATCACCGCGAAAGGCTCGTTGCCCACATGTTGCCTGGCCAGCAGGACAGCATCTCCCAGGCCGCGTGGGCTCTTCTGACGGACGAAGTGAATGTCGGCCATGTTGGCGATTCTCATGATCTCGGCGAGCTCGCGCTCCCGGCCATTCTTCTCCAGGGCGCATTCCAATTCAAAAGAGCGGTCAAAATGATCCTCTATGGATCTTTTGCCGCGCCCGGTGATGATGAGGATATCGGTGATGCCTGCCGCCACCGCCTCTTCTACCACATATTGTATGGTTGGCTTGTGCACCACCGGTAGCATTTCCTTGGGCTGATCCTTGGTCATGGGAAGGAATCGGATGCCCATCCCCGCTGCTGGAATGACCGCCTTCATGATATCACCAGCATATCCCCTCATAGTTGGGCGTCTTTACCACTCCCCGCCCGTCCACAACCAATCGGTCACCATACAGATCTGGCCTGGCAAATTCTGGCCATTCTGTGACGATGATCACGGCGTCGGAACCACTGACACAATCCTCGGCCGAGGTGCAGTAATGGAGCTGAGGATATTTCTTGCGGAAGTTATCCATGGCCTTGGGGTCGTAGCATCGCACCATTGCGCCGCGTTCTATCAACCCCTCGACCACCTTCAGCGAGCTGGCCTCCCTGATGTCGTCGGTGAATGGTTTGAATGCCAGGCCAAGAACGGCAATGGTGCTCCCCCTTACTTCCATGCGGCGGTCCAGTATCTCGAGCAGCCGTCCTGGCTGGGCAGCATTCACGTCCAGGGCGGCGCGCATCAGGCGTGGCTCCAATCCTCTTTGTTCCGCCTCGGCAGCCAGGCCAGCAACGTCCTTTGGGAAGCAGGAACCGCCGAAACCGCAGCCAGCACGTAGGAACAGGGGTCCGATGCGCCGATCCAGGCCCATGCCCTCGGCGACCTGGCGCATGTCGATGCCCATGTCCTTGCAGATATTGCCCACCTCATTGACGAATGATATCTTTGTTGCCAGGAAAGAGTTGGAGGCAACCTTGATCATTTCTGCGGTGTCCACAGGGACAACGAGAATGGGGCACTCGAATGAGGAATAGAGTGTTTTCACCACATCGGCGGCCCGTTGGTCCGATGCCCCGATGACCACGCGATCTGGCTCCATGAAGTCCTTCACCGCCATTCCTTCCTTGAGGAACTCGGGATTTGAGGCCAGGCCCAACTCTTTGCCGATGAGCTTGCCCGATGCCCTCTCTAGTATAGGACCTATAACCTGGCTGGTGGTCGTGGGAGTCACGGTGCTCTTTACCACCACCACGTGGTATCCTTCCTTGTTGGCTAGAACCTCGCCCAGCTCCTCCGCGGCGGAAGCGACATGGCGAAGGTCGAGCGAACCATCCTCTCGGGACGGTGTGCCCACGGCGATGAAGGTTATATCGGTCGATGCCGCCTCTGTCATGTCAAGTGTGGCATGGAATCGGCCGGAGCGCAGGTGCCTTTCCAGAAGCTCCTCCACTCCTGGCTCGTAGATGGGTGAATGGCCCTGTTGTATGGTCTCCACCTTGGCCGGCACGACGTCGATGCACACAACCTCATTCCCCAACTCGGCGAAGCACAAACCAGTCACCAGGCCGACGTAGCCCGTTCCCACAATGGAGATCCTCAACGTCATCATCCTCGATGCGGAGTCCAACGCCCCGACCGCATTAATAGCTTTTCAAACTCTTTCATTCAGGCAAATTATAAAATCAGGAGACCTCATGGTCGCCCGTCCCATGCTTGATTGGCTGACACGGTTGATGAGAAAGGATGGACTAGGCGGTCCAACTCTTGTAATGTTCATCGCCACGGTGGGAGGGGGCGCATGCAACTTCATCTATCAGATAATGATGCAGAACCTGGTGCCCCGAGATGTGTCGGAGATCAACACTCTCCTATCCATCCTCTACATCTTCGTCGTGCCGGCGGGGGCGATCCAAAATGTTCTCATCCGTTACACGGCCAAGTATCATGCGCAGGGAAGAGACAGTAGTATCTCCTGGCTGCTGCGACGGACCATGGTATTTGTACTGATCCTGGGCACCATGGCCTCCATTGGCCTGATGGTGGTGCTCAACATTCCAGAGGTTAGTGATGCTTTGATGCTTACCTCCTCCGTACCCATCGTGCTGGTCAGCCTTGCAGTCCTCTTCTCTCTGATCATGCCCATCGGGATGGGGCCATTACAGGGACTCCAGCGCTTCACCATCTATGGTGTTAATTACGGTGGCAATTATCTGCTTAAGCTGATAGTTGGTGTCGCCCTGGTGGCACTGGGACTGGGAGTCTCTGGAGCGATCGGAGGGGTTCTGGTAGGGATCCTCTTTGGCACCATGTTCTCACTGTTTGCGGTGCGCAGGTATATACTCACACCGGGGGAGAGGGCAGATAGCGGAGAGATATGGCGTTTCACCATCCCCACCACAGTGGCCGCACTCGGTTTTACTATCCTCACCAACGTCGACGTCATTCTCGCTGCCCTGCTCATGGAGAAGGACCCTGCCAACTACTATACTGCTGCCTCCGTGCTTGCCAAGATAATCCTATTCCTGCCAGGCGCCATGGCAGCGGTTATGTTCCCCAAGGTCGCCGATCTGTACGCCCAGCGCAAGGAGACCTGGAAGGTTCTCAAGACAGCGTTCGGCATAACCATACTCATTTCTGGATTGGCCACTGCGGTCTTCATGCTCTTCCCTGACTTCATACTGCATCTTTTGGTTCCCCACAACCCCTATCTGGTGGAGATAGCGCCGGTGATGCAGGCCCTTGCTCCGGCCATGGCCCTGCTTGGACTTGCCAATCTGTTCATGCTTTACGGCCTGGCCACCGATGGGCACGCATACATCGTCATTCTATTCCTGTCCACGGTGGTCCTGTTCTCTCTGGTGGGCGCGATCGTGGCGGCGGGGCTATCATTCACTCCGCAGATGCTGGCCGAGGTCATGATCCTCACCGGCGCGTTCATCATAGTCCTGAGCGGACTCTACCTATTCGTCATCGAACGAGAGTGGCGTCCGCCGCGCATGTGAGAATGAGGTATGTACTGGACAGCTCCCGAGTACGATCTAGATGCGAACGCCACACGGACGCCGCTGATGCGCCCACGTCGCTGATATATCCAACTGGTTAGAAGAGCATATCAAACCCTAGCTTCCCTTCATAAAGAGGGAATGACACATGGCATTCAGGAACGAGACTACCTATGCAAGGGCGGTAGCAGAAGGTAGAGAAGAATGTTATCATCAGACTTTCGAGAGGGCGGCGGCAAGATGGCTAGATAATGCCCGCGGGCCTCCTACAATTTATCCCAATCATATCGGTGGCATCTCTCAATTTTCAGACAGGACCTTTCGTGTTCTCAGCCCGGGAGATAACGACCTCGTGGTGGGATTATTCCAGCGGTCCACTGTTGAGGATGTGAACAGGGCGATCGCCTCTGCTCGGGATACTTTCATAGAATGGTCTCGTGAGGACTGGACCTCACGGGTGAGGATATTCCAACGAGCCGCTGAACTTCTACGCCAGCGAAAATATGAGCTCGCCGCGGCCATCACGTTAGACTGCGGAAAGAACCGTCATGAAGCAATGGGGGAAGTAGATGAGGCCATTGACTTCCTGGAATACTACTGCTCGGAGGTGAGGCGAACCAATGGCTTCGAGCGCATCACTGACCCGGCATACCCGGATGAGGAGTCGAGAGCGATCCTCCGTCCCTATGGTGTGTGGGCCATCATCTGTCCGTTCAACTTTCCACTGGCCATCACTGCGGGCATGACGACCGGGGCACTCATCACTGGCAATACCGTGGTCGTCAAACCATCCTCTGCCGCCCCCCTGATGGTGCGTTTATTTCATGATATACTGGTCCAGGCAGGACTCCCTCCCGGAGTCCTTAACCTTGTGGCTGGGGGAGGAGAGGAGGTCGGGAGCGCCCTGGCGCACAGCCGGGACGTCGATGGCGTGGCATTCACCGGCTCCCGTGAGGTCGGCATGAATATCATGCGTTCCTCTCCGGTTGAAGTACAACGTCCCATCATTGCGGAGATGGGTTCCAAGAATCCCATCATCGTATCGGGGGAGGCTGACCTGGAGGAGGCAGCCGAGGGGGTCGTCGCCGCAGCCTTCTCATTCTCGGGACAGAAGTGCTCCGCCTGCTCACGCCTCTACGTACACGAGTCGGTGTATGACGACTTCCTCCGTCTGCTGCTAGAGCGGACCGCCAAACTGAAGGTGGGTGATCCGTTCGACCGCTCCACCGATATTGGCCCGCTCATCACGGATAAGGCGTTGAATAATCATCTGAAGTGGGCGGGGCTCGCCCGTCGGGATGGTAAGATCAGCGTGGGCGGGACGAGGGCGGAGGGGGGTGCATTATCTCGCGGATTCTATGCCATGCCGACCGTGG
>JAAYQQ010000124.1 GCA_012519255.1 Methanobacteriota archaeon
ACACGTCCACATCAAGCCTCTTCACATCGATGCGGCGGTGAGGGGTTGATTGCGCACCGTCGAGAAGGACGAGGGCGCCCTTCTCATGGGCCTCCTCGATAATCTCCTCGGCCGGTATGGTCGTGCCCGTGACATTATTGGTGTGGGCCATTGAGACCATCTTAACATCTCCCTTTAGCTCTTTGCGAAACCTCTCCATATCAAAGAGTCCAGAAGGAGGTGTGGGGACGAAACGGCGACGGATTCCCTCCCATTTTTCCATCTGGAGCCAGGGAACATGGTTGCTGTTATGCTCCATGTCTGTGGTCAACACCGCGTCCCCCCTCTTGAGAAGTCGCCCTTTGGCTACCATGTTGAGGGCCTCGGTAGAGTTCTTGGTGAAGATGATGCAAGAGGGATCGTCACAGCCGATGAACGCAGCCACTTTCTCCCTGACCTCATCGATCATTATGGAGACCCTGGTGGCAAGGCGATGAACTGAACGGCCCCCGCATGCGGGATAGCACTCATAATACTCCTGCATGGCGTCGATGACCTGACGCGGCCGGAGGGTCTGGCATGCATTGTCCATGTATATGATATCCCGCTCATCCGAGGAGTATAGCGGAAAGTCATTTCTTATCTTGTCCACATCCATCTTGAACAGGAGGGCATTTTCTTTGCCAGTATATCAGCATTGGCAGGAACATAATCAAATACGATGCAACTCCATCATTCCCTAGAACGCTCTCTGGTGAGATTATGTTCAAGGGGGGTTGGGTATGCCGTCGAGCCAAATAGGGTCACAAGAGGAAGAGATAGAACGCATTTATTTTGACAATAGCGCCACCACCCAGGTGGATTCCAGGGTGCTGGAGGTGATGCAACCATATTTCTCCAGGGAATATGGCAATGCCTCATCTCTACACTCCTTTGGACGATATGCATATGATGCCATGGAGGCGGCGCGGTCTCAGGTGGCCGACTCCATCAATGCGGCACCGCGGGACCTGATATTCACCTCCAGTGGCACAGAATCGGACAATCTGGCCCTTCAGGGGGCTGCCCTCGCCTATTCAGGCAGGGGCAAACACATAATAACTTCAGCCATAGAGCATCATGCTGTCCTTCGCACCTGTCAGTTCCTGGAGGGTCAGGGATTCAGGGTCACATATCTTCCGGTGGATGAAGAGGGCTTCGTATCGGAGGAGACACTTAAGGAGAGCATCACGTCGGAGACCATCCTGGTTTCCATTATGCTCGCCAATAATGAGATTGGAACAATCCAACCCATAAGGGAGCTCTCCGAGATAACAAAAGATGGCGGGGCGCTCTTCATGACGGACGCCGTGCAGGCGATGACCAAGGTTCCGGTGGATGTAGAGAAGCTCAATGTTGACCTACTCACCATGTCGGCGCACAAATTCCATGGCCCCAAGGGCATAGGGGCGCTTTTCGTACGCAAGGGTGTGAAGCTCCGCCCCCTAATCCATGGGGGAGGGCATGAACGTGGACTCAGATCATCGACCGAGAACATCCCTGGGATGGTAGGCATGGGCCTAGCGGCCGAGCTAGGCGTCGCAGAGATGGAAGAAAGCGTGTCGAGAATGAGAAGGATACGGGACAGATTGATCGAGGGAACGCTTGCCGCGGTGCCAAGAGCCCATCTCAATGGGCCGAGGGATGCGGGCCGGCTGTGCAACAATGCCCACTTCCGTTTTGATTTCATTGAGGGGGAAGGCATGGTATTGTTACTGGACATGAAAGGCATCGCCGCGTCGACGGGTTCAGCATGCTCGACCAAGAGTCTGGAGCCGTCGCATGTGCTAAAGGCGCTTGGTCTGAGGCACGAGCAATGTCATGGTTCGCTCAGGCTGAGTCTGAGCAAGTTCAGCACAATGGAGGAGGCGGAGATATTCCTGGAGACGATCCCTTATGTTATTGACAAACTACGTCAAATGTCGCCACTTAAAGAAGGAGTGACCTACGATGTGCCCACTATACACTGAGGCGGTGATGGAACATTTCACCAACCCTCGCAACGTTGGGGAGATATCGGATGCAAGTGGGATCGGCCGGGTGGGGAATCCCGTTTGTGGCGATCTCCTTTGGGTGTACATCAAGGTGGAGAACGATATCATGACCGACGTCAAGTTCAAGACCTTCGGCTGCGGGGCGGCCATCGCCACCAGCAGCATGGTCACAGAACTGGCCAAGGGAAAGACGCTGGACGAGGGGCTGAAGATCACCCGCAAGGACGTGGCTGAAAACCTGGGAGGACTGCCGCCGCAGAAGATGCACTGCTCCAACCTGGCGGCTGACGCGCTGCACGAGGCCATCCATGACTACCTTAGGAAACAAGGTCGAGAGCCCCCTGGCCCCCCTGATGTGAAGCAGCCCCGCGAGGACAACTCCCACGAGTCGGAGTAAGAGATCCCCATCGCCATTGCGCCCAAATGCGTGTTAACTCCAGATCGGGAGAAGTGTCGTTCTGAAGCTTGCGCGGCCATATGTTGGCAATGTATGGTAATTACCAAGGGGCCATTGGGTGAATAAGATCATTGGTGTATACCTTAACTAGGGAACGCCTTCATAGGGATGAGATCGAGAGGTCGAATATTGTCGCCCATAACAGTGTCGCCAAACCCGATATGTGGTGAGTTTCCATGAACGTCCCTGTCTTTGGTCCGGTTCCCTCACGGCGCTTTGGACAATCACTAGGTGTTAATCCAGTCCCACGCAAGACCTGTAACTATTCCTGCATCTATTGTCAGTTGGGAAAGACTACCGGACTTGCGGCGGATAGGAATGAATATATTGGCACCTCTGAAGTCGTCGACGCCATCCGGGCAGCCCTGGAGCAGGCTCCTGATAATATTGATTTTATAACCTTTATGGGCGAGGGGGAGCCCACCCTGGCCTCGAACCTGGGGGAAATGGCGAAAGCGATCCGATCGTTTTGGGATGGGAAGCTCGCCCTGATCACCAATGGTTCACTCTTCTTTCTCCCCGAGGTAAGGGAGGCCGCCATGTCATTCGACGTCGTCTCGCCCACGTTCGTCGCCGGTGATGAACGAACATATCGCCGAATCCATAGACCTCACCGCAGTTGCACCTTGTCCAGGATGGTGGAGGGAATGAGGGAGTTCAGAAAAGGGTTCAAGGGGGAGATCTGGGCAGAGGTCATGCTGATCCAGGGGATCAACGACTCTATCGAATCACTGCAGGTGATATCTTCCTTAATCAAGGAAGTGAAGCCCGATAGGATATACATTAACACACCCATCAGGCCGCCCTCTGATACGAAGGTCTCGCCTCCGACCAGGGAATCCCTACAGCTGGCGCTCCAAATTATTGAAGGGGCCATCGATCTAAGCAGTCCAGAGGGGCTGGAGTTCCCTGCCAATCAGGATCCCATATCTCAGATTCTAACCATCGCCGCCAATCATCCACTGAGAGAGGATCAGGCCATTCACATCCTGCGGAAAAAGGTCTCCCCCCTGGAAGCCGTCCAAATACTGGATGGCCTGGTGGCCGAGGGGAGGCTGGAGAAGATGTGGCATGTTGACACATCCTTCTATCGAGCTCCCTTAAGGAGGGACTGAATGCCGCTCGCATGGCCACAATACGATTGGACCATTATTTGTGGCCGCCATGTCCGATGCGCAATCGCCCCGACAGGCCCCCATCCGATGAGCCTGAAGAGATCCTCGATGGGCAGCTCGATCAACTGTATTTCGGAGAAGTTTTAAGTCAGGGATATTGGATGAAGGCTGGATGAGATCTCTGGCCGTCTCCATTGCCTCTTTGAAGCTAGATAATCCAACCATGCTTGCCTCAGGCATCATGGATGAGACAGGAGCATCGATGCGCCGCATGGCCGAGGCAGGAGCGGGCGCAGTGGTCACCAAGTCCATTGGCAGGGAAGCTCGGGATGGATATCCCAACCCAACACTGGTGGAACTGTCGGATGGGTACATCAACGCCATGGGTCTGCCTGGTCCCGGCATCGATGCGTTTAGAGAAGAGATGAAGGATGCGGTCAAGGGACCATCGCCTGTCATTGGCAGTCTGTTCGCCGCCACTCCAGAAGACTTTGCATTCCTCGCCCAGAAGATGCAACTCTATGGGGCGGCCGCGGTTGAGCTCAATATGTCATGCCCACATGCCAAGGGCTATGGTATGGAGATCGGCGTGGATCCTGACATGGTGCGCTCCATAGTATGTGCGGTGAAGGCCGCGGTCAGCATACCTGTGCTGGCCAAACTGACCCCCAACACGCATAGGCTGCTCGAAGTCGGCCGAGCGGTGCAGGAGGGAGGCGGTGATGCCATCGTTGCTGTTAACACGGTTAAGGCCATGGCCATATCTGTGGAGGCGCGCCGTCCCATCCTCTACAACTGCATCGGCGGTCTGTCCGGGCCAGCCATAAAAGGAGTCGGCCTACGCTGCGTGTATGAGCTCTATGAAGAGGTTGATATTCCCATCGTAGGCGTGGGCGGGGTCGAGACTGCCAGAGATGCTCTTGAATACATCATGGCTGGCGCCGTTGCCATACAGATCGGTAGTGCGGTGGGTCGGAAAGGCATTGGCGTGTTCAGGGATGTCACCTCTGGATTGGAGACATACCTGACAGAGCACGGCGTGGGTAGCATAACCGAGTTAGTGGGGGTAGCCCATGAGTAATATGGTCACGATCACAGATGTAGTAACACAGGGCAAGGGCATTACCACCCTGCGCTTTCCATTCTCCGGCGGATCGCCGGGTCAATTTGTTATGGTATGGATTCCTGGCATAGATGAGATCCCCATGTCCATGTCCTATCAGGGAGATATGGCCGGTATCACCGTTAAGGAAGTTGGTGAGGCCACCGCCGCGCTCTCTGCCCTCCGTCCCGGCGATCTTATCGGCATCCGTGGCCCATATGGAAGAGGATGGGACATCCCTCCCGGCAGGGTGCTGTGCGTGGGCGGCGGTGTTGGGATGGCGCCCCTTATGGCTGCGCTCGACGCCATTGATGATCCGTCCAGGGTGGACGTGGCAATCGGCGCTCGCAATATTGGAGAGATAATATTCGAAGAGAGGGCCAGGGGGCGTTCCGACGATGTGAGGGTATCCACCGATGATGGCACCCATGGCGTAAAGGGGACGGTAGTTGCCCTGGCCTCCCAGATGATGCGCGAGAAAAGTTACGACGCAGTGCTGGGATGCGGGCCGGAGATAATGCTCCGCTTCCTTCTCCAGGCCTGCAAGGAGGCAGAGGTGCCCTGTCAGGTCTCCCTCGAACGACTGATGAAGTGCGGTTCAGGGTTGTGTGGGAGCTGCGTCGTCGATGGGTTGAGGGTATGCGCTGACGGCCCCGTCTTTTTCGACCACGAGGTCAAGAACATGAGCGAGTTCGGCCGTTGCAGACGCACAGCCTCAGGCGGCAAGGATAGGGTCTAGATCAGCCAAGGATCTCGCGCACGATGCGGGTGAACTCGCGATCGGAGACGCGCCCCTGGCGCTCACCTAGCTCCTTTACCCGTTTGCAGATTTCGGTTGCCTGTTCCTCGCTGGTCTCGATGCGCATGTCATCGAGGCGTTTCTTGATGTAGTTGAGACCAGTCTTCTTGCCCATGATTATATGTCGCTCGTTCCCCACCGCCTCGGGAGGTATGGATTCATAGGTCAGCGGGCAGTTGAGCATTGCCGCAACATGTATGCCCGATTCGTGCGCGAACACGTTCGTGCCGACGAGAGGCTGGTTCTTGGGTTTAAACAGGCCAGATAGCTGACTGACGGTGTCTGACAACTTCTTCATCTTGGTGGATTCAATACCAATGTCCTTTCCATAGAGATACTTCATTCCCACTACGAACTGCTCTAGGGGCACGTTGCCTGCCCGCTCTCCAATCCCATTGACAGTGGTGGTGACGGCGGTGGCGCCTGCCTTGACGCCGGCGAATGCATTGGCAAGTGCAAGGCCATAATCGTTGTGAAGATGGAGGGCGACGGGGATCTTTACTTCCTGGCGGGCATGGGATACTATTTTGCTTATCGCCTCGGGGGTTGCACAGCCCAGGGTATCGGTAACACCTATCCTCGCTGCTCCACTGGCTTCAGCTGTGCGATATACTTCCATGAGAAAATCCAACTCTGTGCGAGTGGTGTCTTCGGCACTGACCGCTGCCTTGACCCCTCGGGCTTTGCAATGGTCGAGCGAATCCACAACCATCGCCAGGATCTCCTCCCGGTTCTTCTTCATCTTATATCTTCGATGTATCTCTGAGGTGCCCACGAACAGCAGAACTATATCCACGCCCGCGTCTACAGCGGCATCGATATCGCCCTTGATGACTCGAGAGAGGCCAAGAATTTTCGCGTTCAGGCCCAAATCGCTGATGGCTTTCATCGTCCGGATCTCGTTCTCCGAGACTGCCGGGAAGCCTGCCTCGATCTCGTGGACTCCGGCATCGTCGAGCATCTGTGCGATGGTGATCTTCTGCTCCTGGCTGAATGCCACTCCGGGAGTCTGTTCACCATCCCGGAGGGTCGAGTCATAAACTATTACATCAACATCCTCTAGAACAGGATTGTAAAGGCTTAGGGCGACTTGATTCATATCTTTGGAACAAGTAGTAACACTCTTAACGATTTCGCAGACATCTTTCGTCAATTATCTATCAGGCTCGGTCAACTTCATTAATCGGCTCTGCCATGACCGTCACGGGTCCATTTATGAGCTGCCCTGACTGCGATATGAAGATGGAGTATGATTTCCCTGTGCGGAAGGATTCATCAGAGGCATCAATTGGGCGCTCAGGGCACCGTCCTTGATTATTGAGGTCTAAGCATGGAAGATGAACATAGGTGGTGGAGCCGTTATGAATTGGAGATCAATATTGGCCTCTTTATACTCTGTATTTTAATGCTATTAATAGGGCTCCTGGGCGCCAACGAGCTGCTGACTGGAGGAGGATTTTTGGGTGCGATCTTCTTCTGCACCTACTCCATCTATGCCTATGTGCGCCGCTCCCGGTGAAATCGAGGCACTGCCCGATAAGGAGGCCACCCTGCTTGTCGCTCCAGCCGGAAGAAAGCAGCGGTGATGAGAAGCATCAGCGTGGCGAACGTTCCAGGAATGAGCAGGAACTCTGGCACCCCACCTATGGTGATGCCCCAGTCGGTTATACTGACCCAGGTAGTAAATCGATATTCCATCTGTGTTCCTGCCACCTCTGCCACTATCATTATGAAGGCAGAGTAGGTCCCCGGTTCGGTCTGAGGCATACGGACAGCATCACCATGGAAAACAAATCCCTCTCCCCCTGCCAAGGTTTTCCTTCCCTCAAACACCGGGTAAAGCGTGGGGGCCCATCCCGGCCACTCGATGGTTATGCTGACGTGAGTAATGG
This sequence comes from Methanobacteriota archaeon, assembly GCA_012519255.1. Taxonomy (GTDB): domain Archaea; phylum Thermoplasmatota; class Thermoplasmata; order Methanomassiliicoccales; family Methanomassiliicoccaceae; genus DTU008. Next base: position 7,378 of record JAAYQQ010000124.1, read on the forward strand.
TCATATCATTAAGATGGGGATTATTCACCCTAACTGCAAAGCTCTCCATGAAGCTGTTGTGGACCTCATGATCTGCCAGCTCCGCCGTCATGACTGGCTCACCGGCTGCCACAGGTATGGAGAGAGATGCAAGGAGGACCATGGCGACGAACAGCATGGAAGCTCTCATAATGATATTACAGGGCAGCGCGGCGATGATAAATCCGACGATGCGGGGATTAGAGGCCCATCTTATGCTAATGAGGCCGATACAATGTAGGCCTGGTAGCCTGGCTCCAGGAATGCCCTGGCCCCTTTAGGCTCACCTATCAAAGCTCCATTAATGCTCCTGGATCAATTCTAGGGAATTGATGGGAAAATTCTCATAGGGAAGCCAGGGGCGATATTGCATGGCCATGGGACTCGCAGGCTAGGCCTTCGTTGAGAAGAGTGCGTTGATCGCTCCTGCGACCTCCTGGACGGTAACTCCCCAGGGCACGATGGCCAGATTATCCTTGATCTGGAATCCCTCCCGCACACGGCAGCATTTTACCAATCTCTTTTTCCCATCCCGGGGCGATAGTTCCTGGGGGCACATTTCTACCCGAGGTATCTCTCGGTGATACAATGTTCGAAATATGCGAGCGGAGAGATCACAGCCCACCAGGGTGGCATCCTCCTCGATCTCTGGAATCTGATCCAGATAGTAGGTCTGTCTTTTTGAGATGAGTCCGGAAGCCTCACAGGGGAAGACTACGGCCGGGGTCTGCACATCTGCGATGAGATCATTGAGATCGACCTCGGTGTAGTGAGGCACCACTGGAAGTTCGACCATTCCAGAGGCGAGCGCGAGCTCTACCAGTACGGATAATTTAGAAGGTCGTGGGGGGACCACATCCAGCACCTCCAGGTGCATGATCTCATGTGGCTGTACGAAGGATATGTGGCCAAACATCCCCTCCACCACTATTGTCTTACCAGGATGTTGTATGGCCACCCTGGCCATGCTCGAGGCATTGAGCACGTTCACCGCGGCATCGTGGATAAACTCCACATCGGCAGGGAGGGCTAGGACACGATGGTCGATAATGGGCCGGAATAGCTCCTTTCCCTCCGCCTTGGTCACGGCCACAATGGCGATGTCATGCCCGTTATGCAGAACATAATGATCACACCGCGTGTATGCCTTTTTTCCCCGCACCTCTCGGGCAATACCTTCCACGGTAAGCTCAAAATCAACGCCTTTCACCGCGACGTCCTTGCAATGTCCCGGGAGCATACTTCGACGCAATATATTGCCATTATTAAAGGTTGTTAAAATTTGGAATCCCAGACTCTAGAAATTTGACAAAGATAAGCTATATCTAGCACTACCTGAATTATCCACCGACGCCGGGATGACAGAGCGGCTATGTGGCGGACTGCAGTCTCCGGACTTCAGTCCTCCGGCAGCTATCCGCATACCCGAGTTCAAATCTCGGTCCCGGCCCCATTACTTTTTTCATCCCTTATTCCATGGATAGGCGCCCCATGAGGTCACCGACTCCAGCAAGAGCCTGTACTCCCTTGTTGGTAATACGATATGAACGCCCCCCTCGTTCCAACAATCCGTTCTTTAACAAGGGGCGCAGATGAAACTGCAGGTGTCCCGTTTTCAGATCCACTGCCCGTCCGATATCTGAGAAGCTTAGCTCGCCCTCCCTCAGG
>JAAYQQ010000125.1 GCA_012519255.1 Methanobacteriota archaeon
CCCCCATGAGTACCGACGAAGTCATGGAGAGCCCATAGCCGATATCGGTCAGCGTGACAGCGTCGACCATTATTCCACATGTGATAGCCATAATGATGGGAGCAATCCAGAATGGAAGAGGGTGTTCCGCTGGCCAGGAGCGTCCGCGGGAGTAAGGTAGAAAGGAGGTTAGATACCACATCGACCCAAAGGCGAGTATGGTCACGGCCATGGCCAGTGAACCGGAGAGGAGGGCGGCCCCCCCATCAGGCGCATTCGCCAGGGCGAAGTAAGAAAGGCCAAGCACCCCGTATAACGCCATGGTCAAGAAGAGGGCCCTTCCTTCTCGGAGATAAGGATTTCGAGCTAGAACATAGAGTCCAAGACCGGGCGATACGATAGCAACCAATAGCGGAAGACCAGTATACAGGGAGATTCCCATTCGATATCCTTGGGGGAAGCGAGGTGCGATTACATAAATCAGTATCTTGGGATTATCTTATTTCATATATTCAAAGCCAATCGGTGTCCCCTAGCGTCACATGGCAGCGCGGCGACCCCCTCTTAAGGACATCTAGTTCGACAAGCCCGCGGTCGGCCCATATCATCCGCATGGGCATATCCCCTGTCATTCGGAGCTGGGCAATGAAACCAAGGTCTTGGAACGATCGCCCATAAGGGTGATATTTTGGCAGGCAACAGAGCACTGTTTCAGCATGGGTCTGCCTGGACACTTCCAGAGAATCCATCAATAGAGATGCCAGGGCGTCGGTACGGCCCCCTTCCACGAGCAGGTCGACTATATTGAGATATCTGGTTCCTTCACGCTCCTCTATCTTATAGATGGCATAACCGACAAAATGAGTACCCTCTCGTACGGCCCTTCGGAGGAATCCTCCAGAGCGCGGATCACAATAACGCCAGTTGAGATAGTCGGCATCCCGTCTGGAGATCAGGTCGAATCGTTCCCGTTCCCGCAAATAAATATTGGTGGCCTCATCGGAGAATCGCTCCTCTGGACCAACTGTTAGATCGGCCCCACTGTCTGTTCCCATCGCCAGGGATTGTCGTAATTTTAACAGTGATGTGTAACCAAGCTTCTTAAGGGGGCCAAAACGAACCTTGCGGAAGAACTGTTCTTGATCAGTAATATAACGATACTGCATCATATCTATGCCCATATCTCGGAAGCCATGCTTGGTCAGGCTCAATTGGTAGGCCGCCCGGTTAGGGAAACCAAAGTCAAAGGCGATATCGTGTTCTTCCTTTATGCGATTACGGCACTCCATGACCTGACCAATAAGGCCATGTCCACGATGGGCAGGATGAGTGAATAGATCCACTCCCTGAGATGCTAGCACCTCCTTCCCTACCACGTTCATACGCACGGGAATGCTGGCACAATGAGAGACTATTTTCCCATCGATCTCGGCGACACATAATAGATGAAAACCCAATGGATTCGAAAGGAACTTCCATCTCCAATAGTCCAGCTTGGTACCATTGATGCATGCGGCAGGCCATTCCATATTACTGCTTAGGAACTCAACTATACTCTCATCATCGCTGTGACGATAGCCCCTAACATCTACCTCGGGCCCTTCCTGCCGATGCCACACCGCAACCTCCATAACTTCCCCTTTGAATAATACGGAGCCGATTGGATATTAAGCAATTCCCGCAAGGGCCCTACAGCAGATTACGAGAATCGGAATTATCGATAGGCCGCGCATACACCTCATACCATTAAGAGCTCTTTAAAAAGTGATGAGACCTCCGACCTGAATACATCTCCCCACCATGGAAGATTTTGCCGATTCATGAAGTGAGAATACCCGCACACTAATGTTAAATCTAGGCGCAGGCATAGTCGAATCGGTTGACATGGGATATACTGGACCTCTGGAGAAAGTGGATGACTTCCGCTGGCGCATACCGCGGAGCTATAAGGAAGGTATGAGAACTGATGCCATCTTATTCGCCTCTGAGGCGATGATACCCGCTCTCCGTGAAGATAATGCTCCAGAACAGGCCGCCAATGTAGCGACCCTTCCCGGCATAGTAGGCTCTTCGCTGGCCATGCCAGACATCCACTGGGGCTATGGATTCCCCATCGGAGGTGTGGCTGCCATGGATGCTGAAGAGGGGGTTATCTCCCCTGGTGGAATTGGCTTCGATATTAACTGTGGCGTCCGGCTGGTCCGCACCGACCTTGAGATCAATGACGTGCGGCCAGGTATCAAGGATCTTATTTCTATACTGTTCAAGAACGTTCCCGCCGGGGTCGGCTCGAGGGGGGTGACCGATGTGGCCGCCTCACAGATCGATGATATCCTCAGTCGAGGAGCGGAATGGGCAGTGGAGAAGGGCTATGGCTGGGAGGAGGACCTGGATGCTACCGAGGAAGGGGGCAGGATGAAGAATGCAAACCCCACCACGGTAAGCTCCAAGGCCAAGCAGCGCGGTATTCCTCAGGTAGGTTCACTGGGCTCGGGCAATCACTTCCTGGAGATCGATTATGTCGACAAGGTGTTTGACGATAAGGCGGCCGAGGCGTTTGGACTTAGGGAAGGGCAGGTAACGGTATCGGTGCACTGTGGCTCCAGAGGGGCCGGCCATCAGATCGCCACCGATTATCTCCGGGAGATGGAGCGTTCAGTGCGTAAACGCAATATCCAGCTTCCCGATCGCCAGCTCGCCTGCGCTCCCGTGAATTCCAAGGAGGGAGAAGATTATTTCCAGGCCATGTCCTGTGGGGCCAACTACGCCTGGGCCAATCGCCAGATGATCCTGCACTGGATCAGGCAGTCCTTCGAAGAACATTTCCGGACCGACGCAGAGAAGCTGGGCCTCCGACAGGTGTACGATGTTGCGCACAACATCGCCAAGATCGAGGAGCATGTGGTGGAAGGTAAGCGGCGTAAGGTATATGTTCACCGCAAGGGAGCCACCAGGGCATTTCCTCAGGGCCACCCCGATGTACCTATAAAGTACCGTGACGTGGGTCAGCCCGCACTCATACCGGGAGACATGGGCTCTGGATCATACGTCCTGGTGGGAGGAGATCGAATCATGCAGGACTCCTTCGGTTCAACCTGCCACGGCGCGGGCAGGGTCATGTCCCGCAGCAAGGCGCTCAAGCGATTTACCGTCCGCGGAGTCAGGGATGATCTCGAGAAGAAAGATATCTTCCTGAAGTCGGCAACCAAGGATGGAATATTGGAAGAGGCGCCTGATGCTTACAAGAACATTGAGGATGTCATATCCGTAGTGGTGGGGGCGGGGCTGTGCCGTCGGGTAGCCAGGCTATCACCCATTGGAGTCATGAAGGGCTAGTCGAATAGCGCCTTGAGCGCCGCCCGCTTCACCACTTCACGGTTCTGAGCTGGCGTGGAAACCATTACTGCCCAGTCATGGACGCTACGGGATTGTATTGCCTTGGCCAGGGGGCTGTATCGGGACAGCGGCTTCATTCGGTCGCCGTCCAGGATCCCCACATCAGTCTTGCCTATGCGAGGCTCGGACAATAATAGCGCCTTTTCTGGAATATCGAGGATTACTTCCTCCTCACTCACTCCAGCCCTGTCGGCGATCTCCCGTTCCTTGGCCTTGCGCCGGGAGTAATCGACGAGATCCAGGAGCTGGTCCGCCCTCTCCTCCTCGAGACTGGAGATTGAAAGCGTAAGCGCCTTCTTGTATAATCGACGATACTTCAGCTTGGCCACCAGACGGGCGGAAGTTCCACCAGAGTCGGTGAGCTTGGCCGCAAAGGAGCAGTCCGAGTCCGCGAACATATCCTCCAACGCCTCCGGGGGTGCGG
>JAAYQQ010000126.1 GCA_012519255.1 Methanobacteriota archaeon
CCGCCCCAGGGATAGGCTGGAGAGAGGTAAAATCCCTCCTGTCCACAGAGGATTATGTGGCCCTGGGAGAGGTGACAGATTACAGAGAACTCATCAATGAGGCCCCGGGCATCATGGGAAAGGTGGAAGTGGCCACTCAACTAGGCAAGAAGGTAGACGGCCATGCCCCTGGTCTGAGCGGCTACGAGCTTGACCGCTATATTATGGCGGGAGTGTCATCAGACCATGAGTGCTTCTCTACTAGGGAGGCGGAGGAGAAGCACCGCAAGGGTATGCGGGTAGCGGTGCGTGACGGTAGCGGAGCCAGGAACATGCGCGCCCTCATTCCATTTGCCCGGGCCAACAAGCATCTGTTGGCCACCGATCATCTGAGGGCGCGGGATCTCGTAGAGGGCCATATTGATAATCTGCTCCGTCAGGCAGTGGCGGAAGGCCTCGACCCTGTGCAGGCCATACGTTCAGTCACGCTTTGGCCGGCGGAGCATTATGGCATTATTGGCGGCTCGCTACAGGTCGGCTCAGTGGGTGATCTCACTGTTGTCAGCGATCTCAAGACCTTCAAGGTACTGGAGACCTGGATAGGGGGCGTGTTGGTAGCCAAGGGCGGGGCGCCACTGTTCACCAGCAAGGCCCCTGAACCTATCCGACACGCATACTCGGGGCAGCGCCTGGGCGAGGTCCATGCTGTCGGTCAGGGACATGTTGCCGCGGTAAAGGTAATAATGGCCGACCAACCCGAGGGAGCGCCATTGGGGCAGGTGGATCTCCCGGTCATTGATGGCACGATCGTGGCCGACCCGCTCCGTGACATACTCTATCTGGTCTGGGCCGACCCTACCGAGGACTGGACATTGCGCACAGGTTTTGTCAGTGGATTCACTCTCCGTACGGGTGCGCTAGCCAGTTCAGAGATATACGGGCCTGGAGGTATTGTGGGCATTGGGGCGTCGCTGCCTGAGGTAGAAGAGGCACTCGGCATGGTGGTCGACCGGGGCGGCGGTGCGGTCGCGCTCTTGAATGGGCAGTACACATGTCTGGATCTTCCCGTGGCGGGATTGATGTCCGAACGCCCCGCTGAGGAGGTGGCGAGCCAGGAGAAAGCGCTCCTTGCCCAGACCCGAGCCATGGGTTGTTCAATGAATGATCCCTTCCTTGTGTTGGCCCTGCTGGGTCGAGAGCTGCCCAGGGCGTTCCAATCTGAAAAGCCGCTTATGGTCATGGAAATCTGAGTAAAGCTTATCCTCCGGAAACTCTCTTCCCGATGAGCCAGAGGCTATCCCTGGTAGATGGTATGATATCATGGCAGAGGCAGAGGGCTTCAAGTGCAAGCTGGTGACCTATGATGAGATAAACAAGTGGACGACAGATGTGGCCGAAAAGGTAGAGGGCAGCGGATGCCGGCCCACCGTGATCGTTGGCCTGACCCGGGGGGGCTGGGTGCCGGCCAGGCTACTCTGTGATTATCTGGGGGTCAAGAAGCTTTACGCCATCAAGACGGAGCACTGGGGTGTCACTGCCAATCCAGATGGTAAGGCCCTGCTGACTCAGGAGCTCAACGTATCCATCGAGGGCGAGGATGTCCTGCTGGTCGATGATATCACAGATACTGGAGAATCACTTACCCTGGCCAGGGCCCACCTGTTGAGAATGCAGCCCAAATCGCTCAGGAGCGCCACTCTGCTACACATAACCCATTCCAGGGCTGTTCCGGACTATTACTCCGTAAGGGTCCCCAAGGAGAATTGGACATGGTTTATCTTCCCTTGGAACGTCAACGAAGACCTTCGTACGCTGCTTCCCAAGACCCTCTGCCAGCCCAAGGGTGTAGATGAGATCAGAAGCTCATTCCTCTCCCAATTCCAGATAGATGTCTCCGAGGCCAAGGTTCGACAGACCCTTAAGGACCTGGTCGATAAAGATAAGGTCATACAGGAAGGGAGTAAGTGGACGGTGGCCTGACGTCGGAGTCTTTCCGCAGTAATTAAAAAGCATACCGTTAATCCGCGGGCATGCTCGAGCTTTTCCGCTCATCACTCCGCGACGCCAGGGTAATTCGCGTTGGATCGTACGAATACATCATACACCCTATCTGCGATGGCGTCCCCCCGGTCAAACCAGAACTGCTAGAGGAGGTCCTGAACTGCATGTTCAAGATCACCGACCTCGATTGTGATCTCATAGTATCTCCCGAGGCTATGGCCCTCCCCCTCGCTGCGCCATTATCCCTAATGAGCGGCATCCCGTATGTGGTGGTGCGTAAGCGCTCCTATGGTCTGGGGGGTGAGGTCAGGATCGAACAGCCCACTGGTTATTCCTCGGGGGTGCTGTATCTCAATGGCGTCAAGAGGGACGACAGGGTAGTGGTGGTCGACGACGTCCTGAGCAGCGGAGGAACGCTTCGTGGCATCGTGAATGCTCTTCGGGAAGTGGGTGCCGATATTGTGGACGTAGTCGTGGCGGTGGACAAGGGCCAGTGCTGTGAGGAGCTAGAGGCGGAACTGGGGATAACGATCAAGAGTCTCGTCCGTGTGGAGGTCCGAGATGGCCATGTCCTCATACTGGATTAGATCACTTGATCAAACGGTTTTTCATGAGATGGAGCGCGAGATAGAAGGATATTCCAGTTAGGGTAAGGATGTATGCCACTGCGACCATGTCGAGCGGGCCCACCAGGCCTAGAGAGAGATCTCTGATGAGCACCGAGGCGTGCGTGAGGGGCAGCATATAGGCAAATGGCTCGGCCGCACCAAGCCGGGATATGGGGAAGAAGGTCCCTCCGAATAGAAACATCGGCGTGATAAGCAGGAAGAATGGGTAGTTGAACGAATCGATGTTCGGCACTATGGCGGTGAAGATCATGGCAATAGATGAGAACATCAGCCCGGCCAGGAATGTGATTGGGGGAATCAATAATACGGTGGGAGAGGTGAATAGCACCGCCGGGAATATCAACCATCCCATGATAATGATCACCAGGAGCACAATGGTCGAGTTTAGCAGACTCTTGGTCGCTCCCCATAACACTTCGCCGGCGATAACATCCTCAATGCTTACCGGAGTTGCCACGATGGCATCAAAGGTCTTCTGATAATGCATGCGTACGAATGAGCCGTAGGTACACTCGAAGAAGCCGCCATACATTGCTGAGATCGACACCAGGCCGGGGGCGAGGAATCGGATGTATTCGATAGGTTGCCCTGCATAGGTTAGCCCCACCACAAGGCCGCCGAAGCCCAGGCCCATGGCTATCAGGTATAGCAATGGCTCGAAAATAGAGGGCAGGAAGTTGGTTCTCCAGGTCTTGAAGAACACATCCGCATTCCTCCGCCACACTGCCATGGCGCCGTGAGTGATGTTACCCAGCAGGCTCACTCTCTCAGCCTCCTGCCGGTGAGTTTGAGAAAGACATCCTCTAGCGTGGCTGGCCGTACGACCGAGGAGGCGTTGGGGTGGCGGTGCCTGAACTCTTGCTCGATGGTACGGCACTCCTCGGAGTATACGTACAATCGGTCAGCGGATCGCTCCACCTGCAGTCCAGTGTTCCGCAGATATGTTTCGGCGGCCCCATCGTCGAGCTCGATGACCTCCATGACGCATTCGCCCACAACCTTTTGGATGAGCTCTTTGGGCGCGCCTTCCACCAGGAATTTACCCCTCTCCATGATGACCAATCGATCACACAGCTGCTCTGCCTCATCCATGTAGTGAGTGGTCAGGATGATGGTCTTATCCTCCTTCCTGAGTTGGCGAATCCTCTCCCAGATGAGATGCCTGGCCTGAGGGTCCAGGCCAGTAGTGGGCTCATCCAGGATGAGCAGATCGGGGTCATTGATGAGCGCCCTTGCTACGATAAGCCTGCGCTTCATCCCTCCCGATAGCTGTTCAATCTTGGTATCTTGCTTCTCGGTCAGTTGCATGAACTCGAGAAGATTCTCGGCCCTGCGAGTGGCCTCTGCTCGGGGGATGTCGAAGTATCTGGCGTAGCTGGTGAGATTCTGGAGGACACTAAAGTCGGGATCCAGGTTATTATCTTGAGGGGCAACACCTACTCGCCTCTTGATCTCCCGGGGTTGCTCGGTCACATCCATTCCCAGAACCTCTAGCTTCCCTGAGGTCACAGGGGAGACACACTGAATCATGCGGATGGCAGTCGATTTCCCGGCACCGTTCGGTCCAAGGAAACCGAAGATCTCTCCCCTTTCAATGATAAAATCGATATGGTCAACGGCGGTAAGGTCTTCGAACTTCTTGACCAAATCGCGTGCGACCACTACAGGGGGCATAGACATATTGTTATGTGTCGGGGAGGTTAAAGATTGCTCGCGAACGCTGAAAACAATGCGTGACGCTCTCCCCTCTGGAGGAACGCGATGGGAAATACTCTCTTCCCATGCAGTCATGCATCCCCTCATCCTCGGCGTCCTTCTCGGCTGCCTCATCGGCAGTGCTCCCGGTACGGGCGGGAGGAGGGCACACCTGCCACTCCCTTTCCACGGTTGATATAATCCCATTAGGGGTATGGCAAGCGATGCCAGCGGCGCCGTGAACAGGTGATGTTGTCCAGTTGGTGTATATCCGAAGGAACGGCCGAAAGGGGATGGTAGCTCCGATGCCCCCGCAGCACCACATCCACATATCTCTAGGTGTCGTAACCCTCCCCTGCATCGGGGAAGGGCACCGCCCTGGCGCCCTCCCGGCACCGTTCGTTCGGTGTCGATAGGCGCCTCATCAATATCCGGTGTTGTTTCTCAATCCCCAATTGCAGGGATGTCACTCCCCACCAATGCTCAGATGCGTTATTGCTGAAGGGCTGTCTGGGGAGAGGTCACCGAAAGTAGCCCTTCGCTTCCAGTGGAATGGCCCCGTTTTCTGTCGCCGAAAGAACCCTCTCTTTATAGTAAATCGTAAGGGGGCCCACCGTTGGCGGAGAAGCTTTCCATGGGGCCTATAGAATTAATCGATAGAAAGGGCAGCATCTTCTTCACTTCTATCTCAAACTAATAGAGGTGGAAAAATAGGGATGGAAAGATGCGTATACGATGTTCATCGATAGGCCAGCACTCTCACGCCCAGCTCTTTCTCTATTGTCTGGAGCTTTTTGACTTCATCAGGCTTCAGATCAGCATAGTAGATCGGCTTGTACGCAATCAAGACCACTCCTAACTCTTCCTCGAGTTTTCGGACCTTTTGAATCGACTTTTCATCGAGCTTCTCTATCTCTGGAAGGCAGACCATACGACTCCCAAGAATTAGGTCGCATCCTAGGCTATTTTAGACTTTCTTTTGGATATAATCTCCAAGTTGAAGGATCTGATAGCATATCGGCTTCGAACGAGAGCCCGGAGCACAAGGCGCATTCCCGAAAGGTGCTCTTCCACCCGCTCATATTCTGGCCCCTCTTCTAGGTTTGTCGTTCGGTCGAAACATCACGTCCTTCAGATGAGATTCAGGCGATGGTCATATTTTCCACTGGCGATGCGCCCTATGGCGACATCATTTATTTTATTCAACTCTTTTTCAGAGAAGTATCCCGAAGAGATCTTCGTAGTGCCTAGGGAGGAGAGCATATACACATCCCCTTTAGCTACATCGAACATCCTTGCAATCGGTCCCTTTGTGATCCAGACCATCTGCACTTTATCGTAGTTCATAACCACGATCTCTCGGTCAAGGATGCCGTTGACAAACGTGAATAACTCCTCGCCAGCATCGAACTCCCTGATAGTGTAGGAAATATGCGCGCCGTACATAATTGCCAGAACGGCCAATGCGGTCAACAGGGGCAAACCGTATTGCAGGATGGTGCGCAGTGTGCCAACGATCCATGTCTGGGTCGCGATCTCATTGTAGATAAGTATAGATGGATATATCATCGCCGCGACCAGGATGGATGAGGCAATGATGGCCCTTATCAGTAATACGCTCCTTGCATTTTTAGGCTGTTTATTCGGCGTGCGTTCATAAATGAACTCTGGTACCAGTTCCTGAAGTATCCTCTGTGTCACCGCATCATTCTTGAGCAAGGATATGACCGGCCGAGCGCCTCCATCGCCATCTGCAGACACCATTCCCACCACTTCTGCCTCTATGTATGACTTATTCAAAAGTCTGGCAAACAATGTGCTCTTGACACGGATTGCGTTGATCTTGTGGATGTTGAAGGATGTCCGATAGGTTCTGATCAGGCCGTGCTGCAGATATATCGTATCTTCTTTCCGATATACCTTGAATCCATAATAACGGATGATGTGAGTTATGGCTGGCAATATTTGGACCATGAAAAACATCATCAAAGGAAGCAGCACCTTGCCGCCTGCTTCATACTCCGCCATTGTGGAAATGTACATCTCAATGCCGGAATATGCCAGGAATATGCAGCCCATTATGCTTTGATATGTCGAAACGCTGAACAGTCCATGAATTATGACATCTATTGGGGAGGATGATACTATTGACTCAACCTCTTCTTCCTCTGAGAAGTAATCATGGTTGTATAATCTCTGAGATATCCTGTCCCTTAGTCTGTCTGCAACATCCTCTTTGAATGTCAGGGTCGCTTCTGGGACCATGGCATTATGGCCAGAGTTAATGTTGATCATTAGCTTAGATGTCCCGAACAGCCTATTGATCACGCCCCGATTGACATTCACAGAGGCTATTCTGGAGTAGGGAAGAGTCTTCTTGAGCTTGAATAGGGTGGTCCTCTCCACTACGATATCCATCTCATTGAATTGGACGGTAGTCCTCTTCCACTGCCTATAATGAAATAAGATCACCGCGACCAAAGAGGCCGCAAGGAGTCCTCCCGTTATGCTCATTTCGAACTGCCCGATGACGAGGATAATGAATGTAATCCAGATTATGGCACGAAATGAATTCTCCACTATGATGGTGGGATGGCATCTCATCTGTATGCCTGACACTTTCACTCCCTGTCCCGAAGCATTACGCCGATCATATCGTTGAGCCGATCCGCCACTTTCTCCGCTTCTTCGAGTTCCAGATAGCTGATGGTTGCGGTCCCTCCTGCAGTGGTTATGTTGACATGCCCCAGGCCAAGCAGATTATTAATTGGGCCTCTGGACACCTCTACCTGGTGCACTCTCTCGATCGGTACCATGATGTGCCTTATGATCAAGATGCCGTAGCGAACATCTATCTTGTCTTTGGTGATCATATATTTGTATCGGGCATAGTAGACTGGCGGTGCAGCAATCATGTAAGTGAGAACGATCGCCAGGGCCGCTATGGCGATGTATCTGACCATATCATAATCTGGACCTAGATGCTCTTTTGAGAGCTTTATCACAACAAAGTAAGATACCAATAGTATCGCGTAGACTGCGGCGTAGTTGATATACATCGAAAGCATGCACTTTCGATTCAGCCTTCTATAATCGTCTGCCCCCTCGTCCATGTTGTTTTCTATCGGTTCTTCATCAACCATGAATGCACCCTGGCAGGCCGGGGATGCAAATCTGGTTCTTTAATATATTTACTTCGAAGACTCCAAATTAATATACCATATTTATGCAGCGGTGTGAAGTCGGACATTATCTCGGGGAGGTTGAGAGAGAAGAGGAACGAATGGCATCCTTGATTCGTGGCATGGCCGTTATCCCCTCTGGGAAGTGGTTCAGAATGTAATTCCTACCCGGTCCGGCTTTCCTCTACACTTCGCGAAATCTCCCTGCCCTGTCCTTTAGATCATATTACGGTGACATACCACTCATTCATTGCCTGAGAATTGTTGTAAAAGTAAACGCCGTTCATTGGAAACATTCTTTCTTAGCCTGTAATATTAACCTGCAACACTCTCCCGTTGGGTGCGGCCTTGGCATATCTTGGTCTGGTGGGGAGGTATGGGCACCATCGATTTTCCATAGTTTCCTGGAGCCTATAATTCTTCATGTCTTATTTTATCAACTCACTTTGAATCAATTTCTGGTCGCTCACTTTCGGAACGCCTGACAGTATCTATTCGTATCTGGA
>JAAYQQ010000012.1 GCA_012519255.1 Methanobacteriota archaeon
CAGACTGGGTAACACATCCTACGGCGGGCCTATCTAGCTCCTTGCGAGATAGTGCAGCGATGAACCTCTCTTTTGGGGTCACAGAAATTCCTCCTATATCTAAATTATTAAGTCGACAATTGGAATTAGTATATAATTAGTTTTCGTCATATTGTGTGAACAATTGTTGGGCTATCCATATATCTGGAATTCACTTTTTATTATGTCACGAACAATTACACAACGAATTGAGCAGAAATAATGCGATGTTTTACTCTGCCGATCCACCCAGTCCCCCTGGAATATAGGGCATTGAGTATAGGTAGATCAAACTAAATAATAATTGATAAAAGCATATTAAATAAAAAACAAAGAAAAGGGAAGGATGAACCTTCCGTGTGGTTTTAGATTAGGGGTCTTAATCTAAGAGTTTCTGTACAACTCCGACAGCCTCGACAGCGTCGTAAGCCCAGGCGTCGGCACCGATCTGGTTGGAGAACTCCTTGGAGGTAGCTCCGCCACCGATGATCGTCTTGATCTTGCCCTTCTGGTTCTCTTCCTTGAGCATGCGCTCGATCTCCTTCATGGCTGCCAGGGTAGGAGTCATGAGGGTGGAAGAAGCGAGAACCTGAGCCTGCTCGGCCTTGGCCTTTTCAACCAGATTCTTTACAGGGACATCGCGGCCCATATCGTAGATGGTCAGGCCAGCACCGGTCAGCATCGCCTTAACGATGTTCTTTCCGATATCGTGAACGTCACCCTCGACGACACCGAGGACAACCTTGCCCGGAACGGCGTTGGCGTCGACCTCGAGCTTGGGAAGAGCGACGTCCAAGGACTGGTACATAGTCTGAGCGGATAGAAGGACCTGGGGCAAGAAGTACTGCTTAGCCTCGTACTTTTCCCCTACTACAGCCATAGCCTTGCTGAGAGCCTCAAAGATAATGGTCTTAGCATCTACACCGGCAGCAAGAGCCTGCTCGGTGAGAGGCTTGGCCTCCTTAATCTTTCCCCTAACGACAACATCTGCTAGCTTTTCAAGTATTTCATTGCTCATACTCTGATTCCCTCCTCAGATATATTAAAGAGTTAACAAAAGGATGAGATTGCTTAATTATAAATTCTTTTATGGATGGATGATACATCCACTTTTTCTAGATGGTGATTTTCTTCAATGACTGAATGCCTCCTACCGCGCCAACAATTGTTACAATGTTGCATGTGATTGGGAGTTTTATAATATGTATAATAAGTAAATATTGATCATATTGATTATCTTGGTAACAATAGTAATTAGAGCACACATAGGTCTGCTCAGAAACGGAGGCCCTCTAATAGAGAAAGATTCCCCAAGGGTATCAGCCCTATGTCGCTACTCGCATAGATGTCCGCTCTGAGCACGTTCATGTCGCGCAATATGGGAGATAGATAGTCTGAAGGGGGAGCTCCAGTCAGATCGGTACCGCTCGCCAATGGACTGAATGCAGGAAGAACTATCACGCCCTCATCCTTGAGATGCATGAAACATGGAAGCTTGAGATAGGCTCCCACCTTGTCTACGATCTTGATGGAGGGATGCTCGTGCCCCATGATAAGTGGACGATTGGAGCACGGAGCATGGCCATGCACGATGGTGATGTTATTCTGCACATACCTTTCCACCACGGGCACATCAAGTCTAGAGACTATGTTCTCCACATAGTTGTCATGATTCCCCTTGACCAGGACGACATCTACTTGCTTGACCAGTTGCTCAAGTACCTTGCGAATATCTCGAAGCTCCTGAGTCAGGTTGCGGCTGAATTCATGCTTAAGATCCCCTGCTATAATTAGTCGGTCTGGGGAGAAGTGATCGATAATTTTGGCAAGCGATTCCTGAATGGTATCGGTCTGTATACGCGGGATATAAATGCCGTCGGCCTCCAGCGCACTCTCATAGCCTATGTGAAGATCTGCCATCACCACGGTGGCATCATCGGGAATCCAGATACATTGATGAGATGTTATCCTTACTCCCGGCATCACTTCAAGTTCGTCCATTTGTGCTCCCTTATCCAGTGCCTGTGGGCATTAAAAACAAAAAATGCGCTATATGTATCTTCTCAAATATTGACTGCACTTTCGATGAACCTTCCGAAAGAGGTATCATGCTCCTTGCCACATCACCCATTTAATGATCCGTCGGACATTTCTTATCCTACCATCAATCGGTTGCAAGACTGAGATGAATCTCTGGAAGAATGGCATCGCCGACTGGACGGAGTTTTTGGAGACGCCAAATATCGATGGCATAGGGCATGCCCGAAAAGCAAAGCTGGACACACAACTGGAAACGGCTGAACGATTCTTTGACCTCGGCCAGACCGAGTACTTCTCTCAGTTATTGCCCTCGGTGGAGCATTGGCGGATGTATGAGCGGTTCAAAGATGACTGTGCATATTTGGATATTGAGACAGATGGACAGTATGCATACGCCAATGTCACCATGGTGGGCATCCATCGCAATGGCACCAACATTACTCTGGTAAGGGATCAAAACCTTAACACCTCCACACTGAGCGAGGCCCTTGAAGGGGTCAAGATATTGGTAACGTTCAATGGTTCTTCCTTCGACCTGCCAATATTACATTATCATTTCCCTCTCGCCGTCCCCCGAGTGCCTCATTATGACCTTAGGCACGCCTGTCGTAGGGTCGGACTCACTGGTGGCCTAAAGAAGATTGAGAGGGAAATTGGCATATGTCGGGCCCGGGAAGTCGAGTACGTCACGGGGGAGGAGGCCGTTTACCTATGGAGACTATGGAAGAGAGACGGGCGGAAGAACGCCCTAAAGCTCCTCAAGCAATACAATCAGGAAGATACAGAAAACCTCGTCCCCATAGCTGAACAGGTGTATGAGGGCCTGAAGAGACGCCTCCTCCTGGAGATCAGATGATCATGGGTAAAAGGAGAGATATAGCAGGGTTTGAGCGATCGGCGGCGGATGCGGCCAGGGCGCTGCTCGACGCCGCGAGTGTTTCGGTTGTGTCACACATCGACGCCGATGGCATCACTGCTGCCGCAATCGCCTCGGCTGCATTGTCCAGATCGGGAGTGGAACATACAATCCGCTTTGTTAAGAAGCTCGATGACGCCGAGATAGAGCGCATCAATGCCGAGTCGCAAGAGCGGGTGTGGCTCGTCGATCTGGGGAGTGGGTCATTTAGCAAGCTAGACCGTTCCAGAGTGGTGGTAAGTGATCATCATCGTCCAGACACTTCACCTCCACAGGGCATGGTGGACCTTTTCTCATTTGACTCTCATCACGTAAACCCTCATCTCTTTGGCCTGGATGGCGCGATCGAGATATCTGGAGCAGGAGCTACCTACGTCGTGGCCAAGGCTATGGATCCTACCAACATTGATCTGGCTGCGCTGGCCGTAATCGGGGCAGTGGGGGATTTTCAGGATAATGCCGAGGGGCGTCTGGCAGGTTACAATCGCCGCATCCTAAAGGATGCGGTCGCCTCTGGCCGGGTGAATGCCTGCACCGACCTCCGCCTGTTCGGGAGAGAGACGAAACCACTCCACATATTCCTCCAGTTCTCCTCTGATCCAGCCCTGCTGCCAGTGTTGCGGGAGACTCAAGAGGCTTCCTTCTACCGCGCCGATAATGCCCTGGACGTAGATAGACAACTATGCGTCGACTTCCTTTCCGACCTTGGCGTGGAGCTTAAGGACGGAGAAAGATGGAGGAGCTGGGGATGCCTTGGCAAAGAGGAGAAGAAACGAGTGGCCTCAGAGCTGTGCATCCGCATGCTCGATTGCGGCAGGGGATTGACTGCGATTCGCCGCCTGATAGGGGAGGTCTATGTTCTGGACCCCCGCCTGGTGGACGCGCCGGAAGGATGGATGACTGAGGGTGGAGGGGTCGACATAGCCGATGATGAAGTCTCCTGGCACCCCAATGCCAGAGCGCTGTTGGACGCCAAGGAAACGGCTACCCTGCTCAATGCCTGTGGCCGTCATGACCGGGCAGAGGTGGGCATGGCGATCTGCCTGGGCGACCGGGGCGAGAGTCTCGCTACAGCACTGCAGGAACAGGACAACCATCGCATAGCACTCCGCACCGCCATACGCCTGGTGCAGGAGGATCCCAGCTTCTCGGTACGGGAGGATGCTGAACTTCCCAGTCTGCGATATTTCCATGGTCAGGACCAGATAGGGGATACCATTGTAGGTATTGTTGCAGGCATGCTGCTGGGGTCGCCAGGAGTGCCCGACGATCGTCCGCTCTTCGCCTTCGCCCAGGCGATTGAGGATGGTGCCACGGTGAAGGTATCAGCCAGGGGCACTCGTGATCTGGTGCGGCGGGGATTAGATCTCGCCGTGGTCATGAAGATCGCCTCGGAAGCAGTGGGCGGAACCGGGGGCGGGCACAACGCTGCGGCGGGAGCCTCACTCCCTTTGGGGAGTGAGATGGAGTTTCTCCATCAGGCTGATGAGATTCTCAGGAGACAGCTCAGCCTGTGATCACACTAAGCAAGATGGCCTTCTGAGCGTGAAGACGATTCTCCGCCTGATCGAAGACCACACTTTGTTTTCCATCCATGACTTCATCGGTGACTTCCATTCCACGATGAGCTGGAAGGCAGTGCATGAAGATGGCATCCTTCCTGGCATGGGACATCAGCTCGGCGTTGACCTGGTAGGGAAGGAATATCTTCTCCCGAAGGGCAACTTCATCCTCCTGACCCATCGATACCCATGTGTCGGTGTACACGACGTCGGCATCCTTGACGGCCTCGATAGGATCGGTGATTATCTCGGAGATAACTCCTGCCTTACTGGCTATCTCTGCCGCCTTGGCCGCGATTTCCTCATCGGGCCGGTGTTCCTGAGGGCACGCCACGGCCATGTTCATCCCTGTCATCGCAGTTCCTAGCAAGAGGGAGTTGCATACGTTGTTGCCATCGCCGACGTAGGCTAGCTTAAGTCCATCAAGCCGGCCCTTGTGTTCCTGAATGGTGAGCAGATCTGCAGTGATTTGACAAGGGTGTTCTAGATCATCCAGGGCATTGATGACAGGAACGCGGGAGCACCTTGCCAACTCTGCCATATTGACATGGCTGAACGCCCTATACATGATGGCATTGACAAAACGCCCGAGTACACGTGCGGTATCCGCGATCGTTTCTCCCCGTCCCAGCTGGGTATCGTTGGGACTGAGGAAAATGGCATGACCGCCCAACTGAGTCATGGCCACCTCGAAGGATACCCGGGTGCGAGTGCTGGACTTCTCAAAGATCATGGCTAAGCTCTTGCCCCCAAGCTCCCTTCCACTGCTCTGGCCTTCCTTTAGGGCCGTCGCCCGCGCCAGGACCTCCGGGAGATCATGAAGGTCGGTCATCGAAAGAATGTCCCTTTTCATGTAAAATCACGCTGAGAGAAATAATGAGACATATAACGCTTATGTATGTGCATAAACACATCCGCCCTAGAGTGTTGTTTTTTGATACGATGAATGGATAAATTGGACAAAATGATCCACATACGAGCGCCTTTCATTCTTGTGCCATTGATTCTCTTTGAGAAGAAGACGGTGGAATACTATCGAACGGGGCCCCGATATCATGACCCAGGAGATAAAACGGAGCAGGAGAGCGCCCATCCTGGAAGAAAGTTTTATTTAGGCCCAAGGAATGGGGTCATCCCAACATGGCCGGGTTGGGGTAGCTTGGTTATCCTGTGGGACTGTGGATCCCTTGACTCGGGTTCAAATCTCGGACCCGGCCCCATTCTCATTTTAACACCTAGAAGTTGATTTTAAAAGTCTTTTTTCATGGGACGCCTAGTTACTTCTCGGAGCTATGACCCGGCTAGCATCTGAACAGGGAACTCCTTCTCCAGCAGAGCAAGCTCTTGAGCCCTTAATGCCATGGGATCTATGGGAATTATTAGTTTGGAACCGGTGATGGTGACGGCATCTCGTATGGAGTATAACATCTGCAGGACCTTTCTCAGAGAGTTCTCGGCAATGAGATACTCCAGTCCTTCCAGTAATATGACCACGGGGACGCCCTTGAAGATGAAGCCAGAGATGCTGTGATTGAGAATGTTCAGGGAAGAAGGGTCGATGCGGTCTGGTCCAGGCAGGGCAGATAGCCAGAGCGTGGCCACGTCAGGCGCCTCCATCTCCTCCCTGATCCTATCCGGATGTGTCCGACAAACTACTAGACCGCTTGCCCCGCTCCTGATCTCTGAGATGAATATCCCGTATGCCGGACGGAGATCTCGTCCCTTTAGCAGGATGGCATCGCCCGGCTCAATGGGGGGCTTCCTCCATGGGAGACAAGATGTCATGGTTATGGTGAAGACATTGTGCTTCAGAACCAGAACAAAGTAGATCATTCCCGAGGCCAGGAAGGCAAGTGAGAGTATGGGGAGGACATCCGGTCCGAAAAAAACGGTGAGAGGCGAGAATGAGATAATGGGCATTAGGGCAAGGAGAATGCATTCTCGCCTGAATGAAGCTTCATGCGATTCCCACCATACCCTCAAAACGGTAGTGGCCGTACCTATGGCCAGGAGAATACAGACCATGTCCCCCATGAGTACCGACGAAGTCATGGAGAGCCCATAGCCAATATCGGTCAGCGTGACAGCGTCGACCATTATTCCACATGTGATAGCCATAATGATGAGAGCAATCCAGAATGGAAGAGGGTGTTCCGCTGGCCAGGAGCGTCCGCGGGAGTAAGGTAGAAAGGAGGTTAGATACCACATCGACCCAAAGGCGAG
>JAAYQQ010000127.1 GCA_012519255.1 Methanobacteriota archaeon
AGAAACCCGGAGAGAGGGCGTTGAAAACTTTCCAATGAGAATGTTTTCAGCTGGCGCTCTGGCCACCACAGCATATCAGCTCGGCCCATCCCTTCCAAGCTTGGCTGTCATATCCGGTCTCGACAACCATGACGCTAATGCTTTGATAATTATATATAGTCAATATGTTAAATTCTCATAACGCTCTCCTTGATATGAGATGTTGATCATCGCAGAATGCACAGCAGAATGATTGTTTCCAGGCAGTAGTAAGGCATGGTGAGGTAAGCAATGTCTTACCTACCACCCTTGCTCAAGACCTAATTTATCCGGATGAGCGAGGACCTGGCACTGCGACTTCGCAAGAGGTCCAAGAGATATGGTAATGTCACGAGGCCATGTATTGGGGGGTTTCACTCCATGCTCAGAAATAATGTGTGAACTCCAGCCATGCTATCCCCTCATGCAGGAGATAATGACCCCATCTTATCACCTATGGTGATGAATGTTCAGAGGCAGCATATCCAGGCCACAGGGCATGGTCAACGCCGAGATCGCTTCATTTTCCAGCGAGATCTATGCTTATTCAACATAGATAGCTGGGCGACGAGGCTGGGCGGCGCGGGCCTTGCGCTGGGGGTCAGGAGCGCTCGTGTCATCGGCTGAATAGATCACTACCTCGGCTCCTAGCGCCTCGCTCAGGAAGTCGGCAGCATCGCTGAGGTATTGATACTCATCCAGAGGTGCTGCGAGTCTTCTCTTCTCGCCCGCTGAACGCTTCATCATTTCCTCCGCCTGCTTGCGGGCGAAGCTGGCAGCCTCCTTACCCATCCGCCTTAGGTCCTCGCGAGACATGACTGCCTTGGTGAGACTGGGGACGGTGAGTGAATCCTCTCCCGACATGTCCAGCGCGAGATCTAGAACATCTCGCTTCCATTGTGGCGTGGTGTATAGGATGATACGCTTGGGGGCAATGCCAGTCACCTTGAGGATCTCGTTGACATCGGCCATGACCTCGCCGAGATAGCTCTCCGCCACCTCTGCCACGATGTCGATATCCTCACCAATGGCCTCAGGGTATGGGGCGATTGATACGAAGTCCTCATTCCCCAGAGATTCCCACACCTCCTCCGCTATGTGTGGCGTGATGGGAGCCATCATGCGCACCCACATGCTGAGCACCTTGGAGGCAGTGTTCTCGTTATTCCCTCCCCGGCGGATATACCATCTCACGTCTGCTAGCGTTTCGAAGTAGACCTCATTGGCCATGCGACGAAGGTCATAATCGTCCATCGCTTCATTGATGGCCCCAACACGAGAGTTTAGACGTGAGATTAGCCAGGCATCCACGCTCATCTTCTCCGCGCCATCTAGCGACTTGAGCTCGTCCACCGCACGCAGCACTCGCTCTATCCTGGTAACATAATTCTTGATGCTGTCCTCATCCCATTCCACGTCGGCGAATGGCGCAGCAATGTGTGCATAGTATAGACGGAGGGCGTCTACTCCGAAATTACCAGCAGCATCTGGAATCGGCTCGGCACCTCCCTTGGACTTGGAGATCTTGCCCAGCTTGCCCGTCACATACCAATTAACAAAGATTCCTCGGGGCCACAGCTCCGGCGGCAGAATGGCGACATGATTCTTGAGGAACGCGGGGAAGTGCACAGTCATGTGTTCCTTCCCGCCAAGATTGATATCCAGGGGATACCAGTAGAACACATCGTCCTTGATGCATTGAGCGAGCTCTTCGTTCATGCCAGTGGCCGAAGCTACCTCTTTGGCCGTGCCCTTACCCAGGAATACAAAGTCAAAGAATTGCTCGGTCATTTGTTCCAGAGTGATCTGCCCAGTGTTATAGTAATGAGCGATGACGTAGTATATGGGGTAAAGAGTAGAATCAGAGATGGCCTCGATTATCCATTTGGGATCAAAGGGGAACCGCGTCCCTAACCAGTTGCCCTGCCTAACACAGGCGCGTTCGCGGAACCAGTCCAGTATGCCCTGTACATTATTGTAGAACTCTGAAGGCAGAATGTGCATGCTCTTGCAGTGGTTCTTGGTCGCTTCAGTGAGTGGCACATTGCTGTAATCTATGAACCATTGATCTGGCACCTTTTTTATGACAACTGCCTTGCCGCAGCGACAGACCACTTCCTCGGAAAGATCGAAGAATA
>JAAYQQ010000128.1 GCA_012519255.1 Methanobacteriota archaeon
GGATGGCAAGTTGCCGCCTCAGGTTGGCCTCATCATCTTTCCAATCCCTTACAGTTTCTTTCATTGCTCCCTGCATTTGAACTTACTTCGGCTGTTAAATATTTTCGCGGCGCCCCCTCCTGGCCTGCAAATAGTCACAAAATAAATAAATCCGAAATCTTTAAGGGCAAGATACATAATGAACTGACCATATTAGGGGTAGTTCCTCGATATATGGTTAACTTATCTCATTCTAATCCAGGCCGGGGGTGGCGTCTCTGATGCTTGGTCAGTCTATGCTCATAGCCCTTATCGCCGTATCGTTAGCTGGTGCTGTAGTCGCTGCGATATTTAATAAGAGATCAGAGGTCTGCTCTGTCGTTTGCTTCTCCGCAACCGCGCTCAGCGCAATATTGGGTCTATCACTCTCCCTCTTGGTTCTGTTAGGTCAGGATGTGGTATCTCTGGCCTTTCCTGCTCCCTTGGCCCAGTTTGGCACATTTGCATTCCAGGTCGACAAACTCTCTGCCTACTTCCTGCTCGTTACCTGCATCGTTGGGCTGTGTGTTTCTATCTACTCGACCAGTTATCTTCGCGAATACGAGGGACGGTATAGTATCGGCCGCATGGGTTTCCTGCTCAACATATTCTTTCTATCACTCATCCTAGTGATCACGGCGGCGAACGCAGTACTGTTCCTGATAGTGTGGGAGATAATGTCGGTCTCCTCCTATATGCTGGTGGTATACGAGTCAGACAGACAGGACAGCGTGTCGTCTGGTCTTCTTTACCTGGTAATGACTCATGTGGGGACGGCATTCATTTCCGTTGCCTTCGTGCTGATGTGGACTCAGACCGGCTCCTTTGATTTCGATTCCTTTGCTCAGATGAAATGGATGACGGGAGTTCCCGACGCGATGCGGACGGCGCCCTTCCTCCTCTTCCTCATAGGTTTCGGAACCAAGGCTGGATTGGTCCCGCTGCATATCTGGCTCCCAAGGGCCCATCCTGCCGCCCCATCCAATGTGTCCGCCCTCATGTCCGCGGTTATGGTCAAGACGGCGGCGTATATGATCATCCGCTGTTACTTCGACTTCCTGGGGATTTGGGAGGTATGGTGGGGCTTGCTGGTCCTTCTGGTAGGGTGCATCTCTGCCCTGCTGGGAATCCTTTACGCGGTTCTGGATAAGGATATCAAGCGTATACTGGCGTACTCCACGGTGGAGAACATGGGCATAATCTTCATTGGCATAGGGGCGGCCATGGTTTTCCAGGCATACTCCTACAATGATGTCCTGACCAATCCCTTCATGGGGGATCTCGCCGCCCTTGCTCTTATCGCCGCCCTCTTCCACGTCATGAGCCATGCCCTGTTCAAGAGCCTGCTATTCATGGGCGCAGGCTCAGTGCTGTATTCTACCCACACTCGAAACATCGAAGAGATGGGCGGGCTTGGCAGGAAGATGAGATACACGGGCATTCTCTTCTTTGTGGGGGCGCTCTCAATCTCGGCCATCCCGCCGCTCAATGGATTCGTGGGAGAATGGCTTCTCTTCCAGTCCCTACTCCTCTCTCAGACCATCAACGACCCCATGGTAAACATTCTAATCCCTGCCGCAGTGGCGTTCCTCGCCCTTACCGGAGCCCTCGCTGCGGCCTGTTTCGTCCGACTGTTCGGTACAGTCTTCCTGGCCAGGCCCCGCACCGAGCACGCCGAGGAGGCCCATGAGGTCCCCCGCCCCATGCTGGCAGGCATGGCCGCAGCGGCAGGGCTGTGCGTCCTGACAGGGGTACTATCATTCCTAATAATTCCAATGGTGGATCAGGTCTCTGCATCAGTGTTGGGGGTCAGCATATCCTCTAAGCTTGTCAATGGACTGGTCTTGAGCCCTCCCGCTGGAGATTTCTCTGCAATGAGTCCTCTGATTCTTGCCGCCCTGGTCATTGTGCCCATTTCACTTACCTATTATTTCTCCCGTCGCTGGGGTGGTGCCGAGATTATTAAAAAGGGCGATACATGGGACTGTGGGACGCCCCTAACATCCCGTAATGAGTACACTGCCACTGGTCACTCTCAACCCATTGCTCGGCTATTCCGATCCATTTATCGTTCCAACACCGAGATCAAGGTCACCC
>JAAYQQ010000013.1 GCA_012519255.1 Methanobacteriota archaeon
CATCCTTCTCCTTCTGTTCGTACTGGACTACCTTGCCCGAGAGGTGCCCTTCGCAGTTGGTCAGGGCGCGTTGGGCGCCCTCCTCTTCTTTGAATGGGTTTTTGACATGGTTGGCGATGAACTCCCCATCCTTGTCAAAGCGGGCAGAGACATTCCAATAAGGGGTAGGTACGAACTCTTCGATGCTCTTGTGCTTATCTACTATTAGTGCGAGAGTGGGGGACTGGACACGGCCCACGCTGAGGTAGTTGTGGCCACCCTGTTGGGATGCCAAAGATATGAAGCGAGTGAGTACCGCGCCCCACGCAAGATCTATCTGTTGCCTGCACTCGGCGGAATCGGCAAGCTTTTCATCTGGTTTGGTCAACTGGGCAAAGGCGGTCTCGATTTCATGCTTGGTGAATGCGGAGAACTTGGCACGACTCACTTTCTTCCCGGCAAGGTCGAGGAGTCGCGCAGCCTCCAGGCCGATGAGCTCTCCCTCTCTATCAAAGTCAGTAGCAATGATGATCTCGTCCGCGTCCTTGGAAAGGTCACGGATAGTACTTACGATATTATGCGCAGTTACCTTCTTCTCCTGTTCGGCGAAGATAAGGTCAGACAGTTCCACTTCGGCCCAATTGTTTAATTCCTTGGGATAATCGAGCTCAATGATGTGGCCTCTAAGTCCAACCACGGATACGGGGCCATCATCATCTTCGAATTGGAAAACAGGTACTTTGTTGATGGAGGTCCGTTTGGAAGCTCCTCCGGACAGGATCGTAGCTATCCTGGCCGCTGCGTCACTCTTCTCTGAAATGATGAGCCGGCTCATGCACCTCGACCAAAGGGCCAAGGATATAAAAAATAAATGGTCACGGATGGAGGGCTGCAGGATGGCGACTAACTGACCTAATCATGTTCATGATCATGCGTGTGAGGAGTGGCTGAGGTCATGGTGAGTTTGCCATATAACACACCCTTAACCGCGATGATCTCATCGGCTAGGGTCTGCACTTCCCTGGCTTTGCCCCACACTACCAATACTTCCAGGCACTGTTCCAGGCTCAGGTGTATGTGAATGGTCGAGGAAATGTTATGATGATAATGATGTTGCAGCTTCATGAGGCGGTCCTGCACCACGCTGGTATGGTCGTAGACGAGAGTGATAGTGCCAACCACATCGGCCTCGCTGTCTGCCCATAATTTCTCTACCAGGGCCGCCCGTATGAGGTCACGTATGAACTCGGACCGAGTAGGATAGGATTTCTCCTTGACTAGGCGATCAAAGTCCTCCAACAGCTCCGGCTCCAGTGATACCCCGATTCGGGTGACTTTCTCCATATCATGCCGTGAACTCCTTCCCTGAATAAAAACTTGGCCGATGGACCATTATATATCTAACAGGTATTGGGAGGGTTGATGGACTGGGCAAAGGTGATACTGGATGCGCTTGACGCAA
The DNA here is from genome assembly GCA_012519255.1 of Methanobacteriota archaeon. GTDB lineage: Archaea > Thermoplasmatota > Thermoplasmata > Methanomassiliicoccales > Methanomassiliicoccaceae > DTU008. The sequence goes on from JAAYQQ010000013.1 coordinate 1,442, forward strand.
CAGTCTCTGAGGTCATGGCCGGAGAAGATGTGGCCATACTTTTTTCGGGAGGGCTGGACAGTGGCCTTCTGGCCGCCTTGGCCAGGCGACATGGGCGCCCCCATCTATACACCGTGGGCATCGAGGATTCTCATGACATGCGCATGAGTGAGGAAGCGGCCGCCTATCTTGACCTTCCCTGGACTCCCCTGATCATGAGCGAAGAGGATGTACTAAGTGCCAGCCATGATATTCTTTCCATAATATCTCTGGACGATCCAGTGATGCTATCTTTCGAATTGCCCCTTCAAATGATCGCCTCCAGAGCCAGGGAGAGTGAGTTGATGACCGGGCAGGGCGCGGACGAATTATTCGCTGGATATCATCGATACCTAACGATGGAACCGGACGTGCTTGAAAAGGCTCTCAGGAACGATCTCCATCGCCTCCTTGAGGAGGTAACGCCTGTGGACCTGAAGATATGTGACCATTATGGAAAGGTATTACATCGCCCATTCCTGCACTCTCGTGTGATAGAGGTCTCACGGAAAATTCCCTCGTCGGAGATGATCTGTCAGGGGGTCAGAAAGATTCCTCTGCGAGAGGCCGCCGCCCGTCTAGGCGTAGATCTCATTGCCCAGAGGGAGAAGAAGGCGGCCCAATATGGCTCGGGCTTCATGAAGGTGCTAAAGGCATGTTCCCGGCGCGAGGGGGTTCCTCTGCGAGAATACCTTACTATTCTGGCACAGGCTGGCCCCTGATCGGGTGAGCGGAACGATATCCTAATTAGCGATTGGGGCAATGTCGCGCTGTGGATTACGAAGCGACCCTGAAGTGGCTATTCGCTCAGCAGG
>JAAYQQ010000129.1 GCA_012519255.1 Methanobacteriota archaeon
CTGTGCGCCATTCCTGCAGCAGGCCATCGATTCCATCCTCAACCAGACACTGTCCGATCTGGAACTCATCATTGTGCAGGAGATGGGGTCAAGCGACGATACTGACACCATTCTAGATAGGCAGTACGATGCCAGGGTGCGGGTGGTGCGGAACGATGTGCCGCTGGGGCTGGCCAGGTCGCTCAACCGGGGCTTCGCCCTTGCCCGCGGCGAGTACGTGGCGCGCATGGATGCCGACGACATCTCCCTGCCGGAACGATTGGAGAAACAGGTGGCGTACCTGGACGAGAATCCTTCGGTGGCCGTGGTGGGAGCGGCCGTCAGGCACATCGATGAGGAGAGTCGCATCATGGGCATGCGCCGCTATCCCGTCAGTCCGGCGCTGGTGTTGTGGAACATGCACTTCGACAATGCGATGTGTCATCCGGCCACCATGCTCCGGAGTTCCGTGTTCGAGACGGCGGGAGGGTATTCCACCAAAGCGAGGGATTGGGAAGATTACGAGCTGTGGTCCCGCCTGATGCGCTACCATGACCTGAGCAACCTGCCAGACGTACTGCTCGAGTACCGCATTCATCCAGAGAGCGTATCCTCTCGGAAACGAGAGGAGCAAAGGGAGCACATCGTCGACAATGCCAGGCGAATCATGGAGATAACGATGGCCAGAACGGTGGACAGGGAGTTCGTCAGAAGTCTCGTGTATCCATACACCATTGATGAACGCCGTAATGCCATCGGAGCGGCATGGCTGCTAGGTTATCTTCTGAGGACGTACCGGGGCTGGTACAAACAGCGCAGCCGTGAGGAGACCATGATGATCAAGGAAGATGTGGCCTCCCGGATGTCTCACATTCTGGCGCGCAGCATGAAGGCTTCGCCGACCGCCATCCCCATGGTCCTGTGGCAGGCCTCTCGCAGTGGCCCCGGAGTGATGATGAGACTCATGCCATCGACGATGAGGCGGGGAATCGAGCGGTTGGGAAGTTCCGCAGGGGGCTCGAAGAAGAACTTTGGAAAGACCGAGGCAATTGGAACATAGACTATCGACCTTTCGAGAGGGCCTTCTTGACCACTCCTTCAAAGCCACGCATCCATACATCCCAGTTGAGTTCTCGTTCATACCTGTCCCGAGCCTTTCTCCGCATCTCCCCAAGGGCGTCGGCATCGGCGCAGATGTCGGCGATACTGTCGGCGAAGTCCTCGCCGGTGGCATCCAGTCCAAGCAGACAGCCATTCACGCCTTCCTCAACATAGTCCGATATGCCGCCAGTATCGGTGGTGAAACACGGCAGCCCATAAGCACTGGCCTCACAGAACACTATGCCAGCGCACTCCGCCCGAGTAGGAAGGAGAAAGATGTCAGCGTCACGGAAGAAGGGAGAGACATCCTCGAGGTAAGGGACAATACGAAGGCCGGGAGTGTTGACCACCTCTTGTGGTACCGCACATCCCACCATGGTCAGGGTGGAGTCGATACCACGTTGTCGCAGCGCGTTCAGCGTATCAACGGCGATTTGGCCGCCCTTGCGCTCCCATTCCTTGCCTACGAAGAGCATGCGCAGCGTTCCATTCTCATGATGTTCCCGCAGCTCGCCAGGCACATCCTGGTTCGCGCCGAACCTGAGGACGTTGATCTTCTCTTCCGGGACGTCATAATCCTCCCTGGCAGAGCTGGCGGCCCACTGCGACATGAAGATCAGTTGCGTGGAGGCCCAGTATGCCTTCTTCTGAATGATGTTGGCCTCACGGTTGCGTTTCTCACCCATGTCAAAGTTGTCATAATAGCCAACCATCTGGGCAAAGGTGGCATCGGCAAGGTGTATGATGGGCACGTCGGTCTTCAGAAATGCAATGTCGCTGGAGCCGATCGAAAACAATAGATCATACTCTTGAAGGCCATAATTGCAAAGATTGCGATGGAGCACGGAAGCGAACGCATTGGTGTGATAGTAACGCAGTGTCCGGCCGGTAAGCTTGCCCATCAATCCATAAATCAAGCGTAGGAGCCGCGTGTTGAGACCATTGGTGTCTAACCATTCCACCTCATGCTCCCTGCTCAGCCGGACGAAGATGCTATGAGGCGTGCCAGACCAGGTATCCTTCCGCCGAGGATCACCGAAAGAGATGAAACCGATCTTCAATGCA